>JAGOCE010000298.1 GCA_017998915.1 Candidatus Ozemibacteraceae bacterium | reverse complement strand
GCCGCATTCTGCTCGAGTATACCTGCTACACGATCGCTTCACCCGATGCCATGAGCCGATATCAGGCATACTACCTCGCCCGCAAGGCGTTTCTCGTCGGGAAACTGCCTCGCGGAGAGTATCTGCAAGTGCGCAACGCCTGGCAGGAATGGAAAGATCTCCAGCGACAGCGGATCGAAGCCGGCGCGCCCATCGTCGATGCGGTTCCCCAGCCGCTGATCGTCGCGAGCAAACAAGGCTACACTCTCGATCTCAACGACCCCGACCGGGAACGGCTCGCCTGGCATCTCGAATCGTTCCTGCCGTCAGGAGACACAGAGGCTGTCAGGCGTCTCGCGGCTCAATACGCGGCACAGATCGTCGAACGGAGATCGCGTTTCGGCATGTTCTTCTCGGTCCGCCAGCTCGACGGCGCCGTGCCGGCCTCGCTCGTCACCGAGTTCGAAGCCGGCTGCAGGGCATATCTCGAAAAGGGCGAACTCCAGCTCGACAAGGAAATCTCCCGCCGGCGCGTTCTCGAAGGATATCAATAACTATTTCTTTAGAGGGGTTTCCCGTCCAGCACGACAGCGAGCATGTCGTCCTGAGGATCGCCCGTGCCGGCGAACGTGAATGCCCAGTCGATGAGCTTCTTCGCGCAGAGCTCCGGGGCGAGAGCCGTGTTCTGCTCGCATATCTCGATGATTCCCTTGTGATCGACCTGTTCCCCGGTAGATGAACGGCTTTCGCTGATTCCATCGGAGTAGAGAACGAGCCGCTTCCCGTTGATGTCGACGGGGACGTTCGGAAAATCCGTCTCGACAAAATACCCGATCGGCGCCCCGCCGTCGATTTCGAGCACCTTCCCTTTCCCGGTTTCGTCGATCACGATGGGAAACGGATGTCCCGCCCGACTGAGGGTGAGAGCGAAGGTCTTGGGGTCGTAGACGAACGCCAGCGCCGAAAAGGTGTTGATCCGGATCGCGAACTCGGCCCTTTTCCGAGAGAGATATTCCAGGATCTCGGACGGCTGATCGATCCGCTTTTCCCGCAGCTCGCCGAGGCTGCTTCGCATGAAGGCCGAAACCATCGCCGCGGCCAGCCCGTGACCGCAGATATCGAGAACGACGCCGGCGACACGGCCGTCGTGGAGCTGGAAGCAGATGAACATGTCGCCGCCGGCATCGGCAGCCAAGCAGTATCTATAGCCGATATGGGCGTAAGTCGCAAGCTGTTTCGGATCGGGGAAGAGAGCGCGCTGCACTTCGACGATGAGTTGGGACTGAAACGCCTCCTCGGCGGCGTCCCTGAAAAACTCGATGCCGCCGATGACCTTCCCGTTCGCGTCGTGAATCGGCGAGACGGTGACGAAGACGGGGATCCGGCTTCCGTCACGCTTCTTTCCGAATATATAGCTAGAAACATTCTTCGCGCAGTTTCCCACCATGCAGAGATTGAGAGGGCAGACCGTCGAGACGCAAAGCTGCCGCCCGTGCCGGTCGACATGGCACAAGATGTTGTCCCTGCAGTGTTTCCCGACGACCTCGGCGCTCGAATACCCGGTAATCGCTTCGGCTGCCCTGTTCCAGAAGACGATTCTCCGATCGAGATCGGTGATGTAGATACCGATGGTGGCGACACCGTCCAGAAGACCGCTGAAGGTTGTCGAAAGAATGAGTTCTGATGGATCCATGGTTATCTAGGTCCTCTCGTTTCACCCTTGGTTCGAACGCCGGCAGGCAGGAATACCGTCGTCAGGATACCCTTTTTCCGCCGGAATGTCATCCAAGACGGCCGTCCTGATATATCTATATATATTTTTCAGTCTTGTCGCTTCGTTCGCCTGGTAGAGGTTCGAGGCTTCGGCGACGTCGGAAGATCAGGAGAACACATCGGCGAGAAGCGCGGAAGGCGGAATGCCTTTCGCCGCGAGGACCCTGCGGGATGCGGCAATCATTCGTTCGGGCCCGCACAAGAGCGCGATGGCGTTCGTTCCTGATGGGAAGCGGCGCTCGATGGCTTCGGTGATCAGTCCTTGCTCGAATCCGTCGGCATCTTCACACGAGACGGATGAAAGGTCCTGGACGCAGGGCACGTAGACGAGCCAGGGAAACTTCTGCGCCATCGCGACGGCCCAAGCATGGTCGTAGAGTGCTTCGGGAGTTGCGGCTCCGGCGAACAACCATGTTTTCGAGGGACTCGGTCGGCCGGTCATCTCGAGAACGATCGATTTCATCGGGGCAAAGCCAACCCCTCCGGCAACACAGACGATTTCCGTGCCCGGTTCGGTTTCCGGCAGGATCATCGTTCCGTACGGGCCGGAAAACCAGAGTTCGTCGCCAATTTTCCGGTCGCAGAGCCACGGACTGAGTTCTCCTTCCGGAATGCGCCGGATGTGCAGTTCGAGCGTTTCCGGTTCGGCCGGGTCCGAAGCGAGCGAGTAGGCACGTGTCAGCGGCTCATCGCCGGGGCGCGGTCGTTCCCGGTAGACCTGGACATACTGGCCAGCCGCGAATCGCCAGCCTGGCGGTTCCTCGGGGCGGACGACGAGCCTATATATATCTAATGATATTATTTCTCGAAATACGACGACGGACCGGACGAACCTGGCGGACCGGACGTCCTCCGGCAGCTCGGCCTCGATCTCGCCTCTCACACGTACCTGACAGGCAAGCCTGATGTCGGAACGGAGATCGGTCGGGGAGACGAGCAGCTCCTCCGACGGGGATGGGGCGCCTCCGCCGCGCGTCACCCTCATCCGGCAGATGCCGCAGGTGCCGCGACCGCCGCACGACCCGGGAAGGAGGAACCCTTCGCCCCGCACCGCGGCGAGCAAACTCTGGCCGCCCGAAACGGTCCGCGTTTCGTCTTCGCCGAGACGGAGCAGCACGTCTGGCCAGCGACAGAGAACCGTCCGCACAAACAGGATCAGCAGGCAGAGGCTCCCGACAAGCCCGACGATCATCAGGACTGCCATGAGAAGCTCCCAGAACGGCCCTGACGGTATCATCCCCCCACCCCCGTCAGGCAGCCGAACGCGAGCGCCATGAGCGAGGCGAGCGTCATCACGATGCCGACCGGCCCGAGGGCCGCCGGCGGTCGGCAGAAGATCAGGTGGCGTCGCAACCCACCCATGAGCAGGATCGCCAGCGTCCAACCGATCCCGCTTCCCAGGGCATACACGAGTGTCTCAGCAAACCCGTATTCCCGGAACGAGGAAAACAGGGAGACGCCCAGGATCGCGCAGTTCACCGCGACCAGCGGCAGAAATACGCCGAACGCGGCGAAAACGCGAGGGGAAAACCTGTCGAGGACCAACTCCAGCACCTGGGTCAGCGCCGCGATCACGAGCATGAACGCAAGAATCTGCATATATTCTAGCCGATATGGTATCAAAAAATACCGCATGAGCAGCCAGTTCAGGACGGCGGTCACCGTCATCACGAACGTGACCGACCCACCCATCGCCGCCGCAAGCGCAGGCCTGCGGGACAGAGCAAGGAAGGGGCAAAGGCCGAGAAACCCTGCCAGCGCGATGTTTCCGGTAAACACCGAGTTCAGGAACAGGCTGCTCAGCGAACCGTTCATGCGTCACACCCGTTTCCACGCGCAACCTTGTCGGGCGGCTGTGAGTGGCAGGCAGCGCCGGTTCCGGGGTGATTTCCGGAGCCGTGCAGATAGCGGAAAAGGGCAAGCGTGAGAGCAAGCGCCAGGAAGGCGCCCGCCGGTCGCTGGAAAAAGGCGCAGGCGGGATACCAGGCGGGTGCAACCTCGTATCCGAGCAGTCTCCCCGTACCCAGCACCTCCCGCGCGGCTGCGATCACGATGAGGACGCTTCCATAGCCGAGAGAAGCGCCGAGAGCGTCGGCCATGGCTATCTTCGGAGGCCGGAGTGAAGCGCACGCCTCGATTCTTCCGAGAATGATGCAGTTCGTTATGACGAGACCCACGTATGGCCCCAGTTCGCCCGCGATCGCCGGGGCTTGGAGCCGAAGCAGTTTCTCGAGCAGGATGACCGGTGTCGAAATGAGCAGAAGCGATGTGATGATGCGGTACGTCGTGGGAATGTGCCGACGCAGAAGGGAAACGATCAGGGCGCTGAGCAACAGGGTGACGGTCACGATCCCCGCCATGACGACCGCATACCGGACCGCACTCGTCACGGCCAGCGTCGAGCAGATGCCGAGAACCGAAACGAAGATGGGATGCTGTTCTCCCAGGCTTGTGCGGAACGATTTCCAGGCCTCGCCGCTCCTCTGACCCGTCGTTTCGATCGTATTCATCGGCTGAACCGTTTCATTGCGGCGTTCACCGTCTGAACGACGGCTGCGCAGGAGATCGTGGCGCCGGTGATCGCGGCAACCTCTCCCATATCCGGACGGGCAGTGCCGGTGGCAAGGCGGACCCCGGAGGTGGCCGGAAGGTCGGCGAAGGAACGCTCGAACTCGGGTTCGGCAATCCGAGTGCCGAGCCCCGGCGTTTCGCTCTGGGCAATGACGCTGACATCGGCAAGCAGGCCTGTCCTGCCGTCGAAGGCGACAAGCACGCGGATTTTCCCCCACATCCCGTTGCCTTCCTGCTCGCAGAGCACCAGGTCCGGCCGGCGGCGGGCGCGAAATAGACCGTCATCGGCACCCCGCACCGAGATGAACTCGGACTGGAAGGCGGCCGCAAGACGGCCCGCGCCCTCCGTGCCGGAGGCTGTCCCAGCAGCCAGGACGGCCGGCGTAGAACCGGAAAGGCTTGCTGCGAGCTCGAGAGCCCGGTTCATGAACTCGGGCGACGCCCCCGGCGGCGGCCGGAGGAGAATGTCGCCGCCTGACATGACAACCGTGCAGATCGCTGCCAGAACCAAAACGAAGCCGATCTCGCGAAGCTGCTTCATGCCGCCGTTCCTTCTCCGGAGACCCATCTGCGCGCGCGCCGGCTGATGACGAGGGTATCGCAGAGCGGCGACAGGACATTCACGAGCAATAGAGCGGCGAATGCCGATGGAATGACACCTCCAGCCGTTCGAAACAGAACATATATCATTCCATATAATATCCCAGCAGGCAAGCGCATTTCCGGCGTGCGCGGCAGCGAGTAGACGTCCAGCCCGGCGACGGCCAGGGCGGGAAGGAACCCGCCCCCCAGCAGCATCCCACTGATGCCATACCCCGCATCACCACGGGTGCTCGCGGCGGCAACCAATCCGACCATCGCCCCCATCGGCCATCTCCCATCGAGAGCGCGCATCCGATGTAACAGGAGCAAGCCGCACAGAGCGACGAGTAGCGATGCCTCCCCGGGGAGGACCGGCAGTTCCGCCAATAACACACCAGACAGAGAGAATCCGCCGGGAGAAAGCGGACAAGCTGGCCCGAAGCTCGTCCACCCGGAAAGGCCGGCGGCGG
>JAGOCE010000297.1 GCA_017998915.1 Candidatus Ozemibacteraceae bacterium | reverse complement strand
CGGAAACGTCGCCACCGAGTTTGCCGACGAGGCATCCGTTGCAACAGAGTCGCAGATCATGATCTGGAACGCCCTGTATGCCGACCGCGTCAAGAATCCCAAGCAGTATCTTCCCGAAGAGGAAGGCGGAACGAAAGGGAAAAAGGGAAAAGACAAGAAGAAGCGCGAGAAGGAGCAGCCCCAGATCTGGACACAGGAAGAATCCGTTCGCGCGAAGGTCGTTCTCAAGAAGAACCGCGTGTATCTCAAGGAAGACCATCTGAGACCCCGCGATCTCGGCCTCGATGTCCTCGACCAGGCCTGGTGCGAAAAACTCACCCCGTTCCAGAACCAGCGCGTCGTCGTCTACGGCACGACCCACCGTGTCAGCGCGGCTTCGGGGACAATGGAGATCAAGAACGTCATCAAGGTCTATCCAAAGTAATATTGTATCAGTAGATACACCGCCGCCCGGTCTCCTGCGTCGAGCCGGGCGGCGGTTCTTTTCGGATCAGCCTTTTCGGAATCCCAGGAGGAAGCCTGCGGCAAACGCCCCGGCGAACGGGAAGTTGTAGGTGAATACCGACATCAGGGCCATCCAGAGTTGCTGCAGGCTGCTGTCGGGCACGGTCTGGCGTATCTTTTCCCAGTCGACGGTCACAAACTGGTTATAGGCAAGGTATTGAATGGCAATGAAGACGATTCCGACGATCAGCGCGGCCATCTTCGCGAACTTCTTCAGCGTGAACCCGACACACCACCCGGCGATCCCACCGAAGCCGAGCGTGGTGATCGCAAAGTTCACTTCCGGCGGCAATTCAGAGAAAAAGCTCGAACCTGCGGTGGTTCCCGATGCAACCGCGTTTGAACCGGCGGCGGCAGCCCCTGTTCCTGCAGCCCACGCGTCGGCAGCGATGAGCGCCAGCAGGGCTGCAGCCGTGCCAATCTGTAGAATCGTGACCCGAGTCATTTGCTTCCTTCCGTTCCGATCATGGGCAGAAAGTCATTGACGCGGTATAGACCGCCCTGGGTGCCGACCCAGAGATGATTTCCCTGGATCGCGACAGCGGTTATCTGATTCGATTTTATATCGTCAAATTTACCTGCGAGGTCGACCCACGTCGTTTCGCGCAGAACGGCAACGCCACGATTCGTGCCGATCACCAGCCCCGTATCCCCCGGTAGAGCCGCCAGCGACGTCACGAGATTTCCCGGCATGGGACTGTTGCCGGGCATCGTCTCTTCGACGATACTGTTGCCGCGCTGGACCCATTCCTTGTGCGCCGAGTTGTAGTTCGTCCAGACCATGCCCATGTCGGTGATCGACACGCCGGACGTCGTTCCGACCGCCATCATTCCCTTATACGGGACGATGACCGTGATGTTGTTGCCGATCAACTGGCAGGTGGGCGGGTTCGCCTTCACGTCGACGAGTGAGTTTCCCATGACCGTTTTCGCCGGCCCGCTGTGGTTGATGAACATCTGGCCGTTGAGCTGGGCCATGCCGAGCTGCAACCCGGCCCAGACGGTTCCCTTCCCGTCGAAGCCGACGGCCGTGGTTTCATCGCTGGTCAGGCCGGCGCTCTCCTTCCCGAACGGTTGGAACTGGCCGCCGGTCGAGTATTCGAGCCCGTGCGCCGTGGCGACCGCCATCTGCGCGTCTTTTGCCGCGACCGACCGGGCGCGAGAGCCCGACAAGACCTGGCCCCAGTTCTTCCCGTCGTAGCGAGTCACGCCGTTGTCGGTGCCGATCAGGATGTAGCTGCCCGCGGCGGCAAGCGAGGTGATCTCGTTCGAGCCGAGCGCGTTCGTGTTCTTCGTGACGTGGACCTGCCAGTTCACCCCGTCGTACCGGGCAATGCCACTTTTCGTGCCGGCCCAGATCTGGTTGCCGAACACGGCCAGGGCGGTGATGACGTCATGCGGAAGCCCGTCGGCCGTGCCGAACCGGTCGATCTTCGGGGCGGCGGGGCCCGCCGCGGGCTGCTTGTTTCCGCAGCCGATGCAGAGCGTCAGGGAGATCAGGGCAACGACTGCCAGGAAAAGTCCCGCGGCACGCGTCATCGTCGATTTCACTCGGTCATTCCCTCCTCGGCCCGACAGGCTCCTGCCCGTCAGGCAATGCGAACGGGCTCAACGATACCAGAGGGCACGCCTGTCGGTCAAGGGCCAAATCGGCATGGGAAGCCGCTTGACGTCCCCGGTTGCCGGTGCTAGACTTCGTCGGTTCGCGGAGGGACCGACCAGGACATGACGAAAGAACACAAAAAGCCGCATTTGACCTTTTATCCGATGGCCGAGCGACATAACCTCGTGAAACGCTCCGATTTCGGGGCGGTTCCGGATCGACCGGCCTCCGTGCAAGCCATTCTGGACTGTATACCCTCGATCCACGCCGGGAAAACCTTCCGCCAGGCCATCGACGCCATCGTCACGGCCCGCAGGAACGGCCGCCCGGTCCTTCTGGGAATGGGCGCCCACGTCATCAAATGCGGCCTCGCTCCTCTCCTGATCCGCCTGATCGAGGCAAAGATCGTCACCGGCATCGCCTTGAACGGCGCAGGCTCGATCCACGATTTCGAGCTTGCCGCGTTCGGCGAGACATCCGAAGACGTCGGCAAAGAACTCGCGCGCGGCCGGTTCGGCTTCGTCGAGGAAACCGGCGCCTGGATGGGCAAGGCTATCCATCAGGGAATGTCGTCCGGCCACGGTCTGGGACACAGCCTCTTCGAAGCGATGAACGCTTCGCAGGAGCGCTTTCCCTACCGTCACGAAAGTCTTCTCTGGCAGTGCGGGAAACACGGAATTCCCTGCACCGTTCATGTCGCGATCGGAACCGATTTCATCCATCTGCACCCCGCGGTCGACGGCGCAAGCCTCGGCGCGGCAAGCTTCCGTGATTTCGAGATCGTCTGCGACCAGGTCGGCGACCTCGAGGGCGGCGTCTACTGGAACCTCGGTTCCGCCGTCGTCCTACCGGAGGTCTTCCTGAAGGCCGTTTCCCGGGCGCACAATCTCGGCAGGCACCTCCAGGGCCTCACGACGATCGACATGGACATGCTGATCCAGTATCGCGCGACGACCAACGTCGTGAAGCGGCCGAGCCTCGGTGTCGGCCAGGGATTCCACCTCACCGGCCATCACGAGATCATGGTTCCCCTCGTCTCGCTGGCCCTCCTTGAAAGGCTCGCCAACAGATGATCACACGCGCCCGTCTCAAGAGCGTCCTCGCGAAGTTTTCCAGGCTTCATATCGCCGTGCTCGGCGACGTCATGCTCGACGAGTTCGTCTGGGGAAAGGTCGAGCGCATCTCCCCCGAAGCACCCGTTCCGATCGTCCAGATCAAGCGCGAGACCTGGCGCCCCGGCGGCGCGGCGAACGTCGCGAGCAACCTGGTCGCCCTCGGCGCGAAAGCCGAGATCTGCGGGATCATCGGCGACGACGGTGCGGGCAGACGCCTGACCGAGGCATTGAAAGCCGAACGGATCGGAACGTCCGGCCTCATCGCAGACTCCGGCCGCCGGACGACCGTCAAGACGCGCGTCCTCGGCCAGAACCAGCAGATGCTCCGCATCGACCGCGAGTATACCGACCCGATCGACTACCAGTGTCAGAAAAATCTCGCGAACGAGCTCTGGAAAAAAGCCACCGATCTGAGCGGTGTGATCGTGTCGGATTACGCAAAAGGCGTCATCGTCGCCGAACTCCTGAGCCAGGTCATCGAGCGATTCAAGGGAGCAGGAAAGCCTGTCACGATCGACCCGAGGCCTAAAAACGGGCCGTTATATAAAGGTGCATCCATCATTACGCCCAATACGCGCGAGGCAGAGGAACTGCTCGGGCGCAAGTTCGAGAGCGAGGCAGACGTCATCAAGGCCGGGCTCGACCTCGTCAAACAGCTCAAGCTCGACGCAGCGCTCATCACGCGAGGCGAGCATGGCATGAGCCTGTTCGAGAAGGGGAAACAGCCGATCACGATCCCGACCCGCGCGCTCGAGGTGTTCGACGTGACGGGCGCCGGCGACACGGTCATCGCAACCTTCAGCCTCGCCCTCGCCGCCGGAAGCCCTATGGCCGAGGCTGCCGAGATCGCAAACCTGGCTGCGGGAGTCGTCGTCGGCATCGTCGGCACCGCCACGGCCACGCCCCAGGCGGTTCTCGACCACTACGACCGCATCAACATGCAGCCTGCCGAAAACGGGCTGAACGCATAACAAGGACCCCGACGACGATGACCACCCCGTCTCATACCTCCTTCTGGGAAGCAGATCTCGCAGCCCTCATCCGGACGCTCGGAAGCACATCGCCAGCGCTGAGCGAGTCGTTCGCGCGCGCCGCCGCGCTCCTGTGCGACAGCCTTTCCCGCGGCGGCCAGGTGCTCGCCTGCGGAAACGGCGGCTCGGCAGCCGATGTCGAGCACATGATCGGCGAGCTCACCGGCCGGTTCCTCTACGACCGTCCCCCTCTCGCCGGTGTCGCGCTCACCTGCGGCTCGGCCGCCATCACGGCGATCGGCAACGATTATGGTTACGAGGAGATCTTCCGCCGTCAGGTGCTCGCCCTCGGCCGCCGTGGAGACGTCCTCGTCGGCATCTCCACGAGCGGCAACTCGAAGAACGTCGTCAGGGCGATCGAGGCCGCGCACGAAAAAGGCATGAAAGTCGTCGCCCTGACCGGCCCCGCCGACTCGGCCATCTCGGCTATCGCCGACGTCACCCTCCGGGCGCCGAGCCCCGAGACGCCGCGCATCCAGGAAGTCCACGCCGCGCTCATACACAGCCTCTGCCGGTCCGTCGAGACGACGCTGTTCCCGGAAAAGGCCAAGCCAGCCATGCCTTCGAGCCGCATCCTGAGTGGAAACGAGATCGATCGTCTCGCGAGGGCAACTGTCGCGGCGAAGCTGCGCATGGTGTTCACGAACGGCTGTTTCGATATCCTCCACCCCGGCCACGTGGCGCTCCTCAAGGCCGCGCGGGCCGAAGGCGACTTCCTCGTCCTTGGCCTGAACACCGATGATTCGATCAGGCGTCTCAAGGGCCCGTCGCGGCCGTTCCACACGTTCGACGACCGAGCCTCCGTTCTCGCGGCGCTCTCCTGCGTCGATTACGTCATCGGCTTCGACGAGGACACGCCGCTCGAACTGATCAGGCGCATCGTTCCCAATATCCTGGTCAAGGGCGGCGATTACACGCGCGATACGATCGTCGGCGCCGACGTCGTCGAGGCCGCCGGCGGCCGTGTGGTCGTGTATCCGCTCGTCGAGGGCCATTCCACCACGAGGATCCTGAACGGCAATGGGCGCTGAACGCACGTATACCGTCGTCGGCGTCGTTCCAGCCCGCCTCGCCTCGACGCGGCTCCCCGAGAAAATGCTCGCCGACGTTGCGGACAAGCCTCTGATCG
>JAGOCE010000296.1 GCA_017998915.1 Candidatus Ozemibacteraceae bacterium | reverse complement strand
GGAATGCAGCAGCGCGCCATTTACCTTTATTGGATCAAGATTTTTCGCAACCTCTTCAGCAAAAGCCCAAGCTGTAATTCCCAAGAGGATCACGCAAAGAATCGACCGCTTCATTGTCGCCTCCCAAAAGAAATATTCAATGCCAAATAATTAGCATAAATATTTTATTATGGCAATGCTTTCCTCTGGCGGCCGCCACTCCTCTTGTTCCGGTTTCTGATCCGGCGTTCCCCCGGCAGGCTGGTGACTGTCCACGCGATCATCGAGCCGATGAACCTGGCGGGAGAGCGCAAACCCTTCAGGGTTGGAGCCGTCCGCCTGGTTCAAGAGGCGGGGGAAAGGGCCGCAAGGCTTCGCGGCAACCCCTGACTTGGTGATTTCTTTCCTGCGTGGCGGCCGTGCGATTCCGCTTCTCGCCGGGCTTAATTTCCTGTGAGTCAGGCTGCCTTTCTGTATCCGGGCTGACGTTCGGCTTCCCAACCCTTGCAGGCGAGGGTGATGTAGAGCGGGACGGGCCGGGCGCCAGTGCCGTAGGCGGAGACTGTTCGGGGTGTGATGCCGAGTGCTCGCGCTGCTTCGGCAAGGGAAAGGCCGTTTCTCGCGCGCCACATGATGAAATCCCGGGTTGCCGGGTCTTTGGCTGCCTGTGCCTGGGCGTCCATCCATAGGGTATCCGCGCCGATCTGGATATCGAGCACCGGCCATTCGATTTCCCATCCATACTCATCACGCACGGCGCCCGAAAATGCCTCGGGGTCATGCAGGGGGGCAAGACCCTTCGATTCCTCGAATAGTGGAAGGAAGTCGACGACGTAGGTTTCACCGTTCAGGAAGGTCAGCCGCATTTTGAAATTCGCCATCGGCTCGATGGCCGTGAGCCTGGGCCGTTTCATCAGTGCCATTTGTCCCACTCCTTCAACAGTTCTTCTCGGTGCGCTTTCACATACTCTACGACCTCTTCACGAAGATCGCGGGGGCAATCGCCCGATGCCTCGAAGGTGATGAGGTCGATGACCATATCCACGTTTCCGCCGACCAGATGCACATGCGCCGGGTTATGATCTCGCTCGCGAATTTCGAGCCGGTATTTATTGCGGAAGCGCTGTTTGGTGGTCATAAGAACAATATATGGAAATAATTTCCATAGGTCAAGCGTTTTGCACGATGGACCCTTCACGCGAGGGGAGGGTATGTGAGTCCTGTTCGCCAATCGGGAAAAATGGTATCGTCGGGTCAGGGGAAGCCGATCGAGAAATCCCACCAGCGAAATTATTTGTTGGTAAATTTGTTGGTAAATTCGCGATCGGTGAAAGTAATAGTTGACTAATGATGCGGGTTTGAGTGGGTGATTTCGATAGCCTCCCCTGCTACCGCAGGACGTTTCAGGAACGTCCGATGTTTTTGAAAACCCGCCTCAACAGCGGGTTTTTTCATTATGTGACTCTTTCGTTCTTTCCGGAGGCCGAGGTGTTTTCTTTGACGGCAGTGAAGGGGAGCGGCGTGTTTTCACAGGTTTGGAAGAAAAAGATCGACGGGGTGGCTGCCCGGTTACCGGGAACGCGGATCGGGGTTGCCGTTTCTGGCGGAGGTGACTCCGTCGCGCTGGTGCGCATCCTTCAGCCGCTTCACGAGGCCGGGCTCTGCACGCTTGTCATTCTGCATGTCGATCATGGGTGGCGGCCGGAAAGCCGCTCCGAGGCCGAATGGGTCAGGCGCCTTGCGGAGGGACTGGGCATGGAGTTCTTCGGCATTGCCCTTGAAAAAGCTGACGGGAACAAGATCAGCGAGGCATCGGCACGGGCGGGCCGTCTCGCTGTCTTTGCCCGGGCGGTCGAAGAGCATGCCCTCGATGCGGTGGCACTGGGTCATACCGCCGACGACCAGGTTGAAACGCTGCTCATGCGCATCATTCGCGGAACTTCGCTGCAGGGGCTCGGCGGCATCAGGGAGTTGCGGCGGGTTCGCATCGACGAGAAGCCGTTGAGGCTCTGGCGACCGCTTCTCGGGTTCTCGAGGGCGGAACTGCGCGGTTTCCTCGGGAAGATAGGCCAGGAGTGGCTGGAAGACCCCTCGAACGCCTCTTCGAAGTTCCTGCGGAACCGCATCAGGAATGAGCTCGTGCCAGTCCTCGAGAACCTCCGGCCCGGCATCGCAAGCCGGATCTGTCCGTTGGCAGAGGATCTGCAGGCCACCTCGAAGCTCATCCATGGGCTGAGCAGTCGCCTGGCCGCTGCATCTGACGAGGCCGCAATCGTCCTTTCCGCTCGACACCCGGATTTCCTTCTCAGAGAAATCCTTCGCCGCTGGCTGATCCGGCGACTGAAGGCGAGAGAGCCGTCACGAGCCCTGCTCGACCGCCTTGCCGAACTGGTCCGGACGGGAGCGTGCGGGCGCGGCGTTCCGTTTCGGGGCCGGATGATCGTTCGGACGCGCGAGGGGCTTGCGGTGATTCCTGCCGGGGTGCAGAGGTCGTCGTTGCCGGAAACGGTTCTGAAACCAGGAGTGCCGGCGAGCGTCTGTGGCTGGATATATACTATTGGCGATAAAAATGAAACTGCAAGTGTCTCGGAAGACCCAGGCGACACATGTGACGTTATATGGATAGATAATAATATATATACTGGCTCATTCGTCGTTCGTGCGCGAGCGTCGGGCGACCGTTTTCGTCAGGCCGGCGGGGCTGGCGGGAAGAAACTTTCCAGATGGCTCATCGACAGACATGTTCCGCGCCATCTGCGGGACGGCCTGGTGATCGTCGCCTGCGGCCGCGATATCGTCTGGATTCCAGGTCTCGCCGTCGCGGAGGGCGTGAAAACGTCACCGATGCCTGGATGGCGGATGCTCCGAAGACGAAAAAAAGCCCCCTGAGCGGGGGCTTTTTTCGTCACGTGAATCAGTTTTTCTGCTGTCTGACGAGGTCCTCGATCTGGGAAACCGCGTAGCCGAGGCCCATGCCGGCCGGCTTTCCGCCGATGATCGGCCAGACGCCCTGCACGAGGTTGACGATCTCGAGCTTGTCGACGTCGACCCGCTTCAGGAAAACGAGGCATTGGTTGCCCTTGTCGGGGAACTGCGGCTGATCTTCGATCCAGCCGATCTGGCCGGGTTTGCCGCACTGGCGGGTCATGACGACGAACGGCTCACCCGGCTTCCAGAATCCTTTCAGGATCTTGTCGGGCTTCAGCTCGTTGCGAAACGTGGAGATCTGTTCTTTGTCGGTATCCGTTTCCGTCGATGACACGACCGTCACGAGCGCGATGATCTCGGATTGCCGTATCAGGTCGGGAAGTTTGAGGGTTGAGATCATCGCCTGTGAAGCCATGGTCACGGCGACGAAAAAGAGGATGGCGAGGAGAAGAGAGCGTGCGTTCATCAGTATTCCGTGCCTCCCATCACATGCTTCCGGATGAATTCATACCTGGCAGGCTGGCTTTTCTTCATGGCTGCACCGCTCTGCCAGTAGGTTCTGACGGATTCAGCGAAGTCTTCGACGGCCTGGGTGTTTCCGTAGCCCGAAACGGAGGGGGGGGTGGGACGTCCGCCTGACCAGAACTGGCTCTTCCAGGAATTGACGAGGTGCATGTTGTTGGCCTGGAACGTGTGGGTCATCTCGTGAACGAGCGTGCCCTGGAACGTTCGGTCGTAGCAGGAACTGTTCAGCATGTGAACCGTCGGGATGCCCATCCGGACATAGCCGAGAACACCGGGGCTCATGTATGCCGCATCGCGCTGGATGCTCTTGGTGCTCGATCGGAAGCCCTCAGGCAGCGTCGCGAGGACCTTGTTGGCCTCTTCAAGCTGGCGCTGGCTCCAGACGGCGCCGTCGCCGTCCGTCGCGGCGATGCCGTATTTCGCCTTCATTTCGGCCTTCAGGCCCGCGACCGAAGACGTGCCGGTGGTGGCTGGCGGCGTCGTCGGGGCCGGTTTCGTGGGGGCCGGCTGCGTTACCGGGGGTGTCGCCGGAGGTTTGCACGTTCCCGTGGTTCCGGTCGTGCCGGTCGTTCCCGGCTGCGGGATGCGGATGATGATCACACGGCCGCCCAAGCCGCAGCCATACTTCGACAGGATCTGCTGGATGATGTTCCGGATGAGCGCCTCTACCTGCGAAGCCGTCATCTGGCATTGCTGGAAATGGACGGGAGAGGTTTCTCCGCCGGCTTGGGGCACTGCCGCCTCTTCCGACTGGGCGGTTGGCTCCGCGGTCGCGGCCGGCTCTTCGTTCTGGCCCGACTCGTTCGCCTGATACAGCGTGTCGAGATAGCTTCCCGACTGGGCCAGCGCAGGCATGGGAACCGCCTGGAACACGGTCGCGAGGGCGACCAGGAGAACGAGCATGAGCATTCTGAGTCGCGCGTTCATGGAGAACCTCCCTGTCCTAGAGAAATGCTTCTAATATATTATACTTCACCCAGGGATATCTTGGGAAACCCGCTCCATGAACGTCCTCCGACAATGATCAGTTCAGACTGCGAATCAGCCTGGCCGGGAAAAGTTTGGTTGCAACGACGATTTCCTTGCCTTGCATTCCCGGCGTTTTTTCTCCTCGGAATCGCGCCTTGAGATCTATCCAGAGGAAGCGGGTGCCCGAGCCGATGCCTTTGCCGGCAAGCTCTTCCGTGTTGACAGACCATGCGAGAGAGGCAATCCGCCCATTCACCAGCAGCCGAGACCTGGCTGTGCCTTCGGATCTGGTGATGGACCCTTTTCCGTTTCCGTGGTCGTACCGGTACTCGACGACCGATGTCCGGTCACTCTCGCCGGTGTACACCGTAAAGGAAAGAATGTTCGACGTGGCTGTCACCGCCTCCCGCCATCGCTCGGGGGAAAGCCGGCTGTCGGGAACGGCGTTGATCAGATCGCTTCGCAGGCGCGCCAGGAACAGACCGCTTTCCTGCAGGGTGACTCCCGTCTCTTCACCTCGCGAGAACCCGCGTCTGAACTGCGTGAACGCGAGCAGAATCCCGCCGATGACGAGAACCGCGAGAACGATGACAACCAGGATCTCGACGATGGTGAACCCTCGAAATGATGTGTACACACGGTTTTTCGATTCACGTGAAACCATGGCTCAGGTTTCCTTCGCCAGGAGACATTTGAGCGAGAAGCGCCGGGGCTGCTTCTTTGCATCGCCGGAAGAAAGCGTGATCGTCACCGTCACCTTTTTCAGGGCGACCCGGCCGTTTTTCGTGACGTCGGTGATCTCGAGCCCACGTTCGATGCCGGGAATATCGCTGACATGAAACCTGAGGGGCGTTGCGGGCGAGAATGGCCGACCGTCGCGAATCCTGTCGTTCGTGAATGTGCCGGCCGGAACGAGGTCGAACGGAGACGCCATGACCTGTTCGAGAAGTTCGATGGCCGCCGTGTGAACGGTCAGATCCTCGGCGC
>JAGOCE010000295.1 GCA_017998915.1 Candidatus Ozemibacteraceae bacterium | reverse complement strand
CTCTTGCCGCCGGCGCGGCGGTCGTCCTGTTCATGGCCGGGCCCTCGTTCGCCCAGGAAGGTGAGCGTTCGAAGGGCTACATCAATGCCCGCGAGTTCGCCGAATCGCAGGGAATCGCGTATCAATGGTTCCCCATGCAGAAGACCCTCGTGCTGACGCGCGACGGCCGGACGATGCGCCTGACGGTGGGCAAAAACGATGCGCTGGTCAACGAGCAGCCGTTCGCCCTTCCCTCGCCGCCGCTCCTCGAGAACGGACAGGTGATCGTTCCCGCGAGGTCGATCATCAACGCATTCGCTTCCCAGCAGGTGTCGCAGAAGCCTCTCCTGACGAAGCCGCCGCAAGTGAAGATCGAGAGCCCCGAAGAAACGACGGAGGAGGAAACCGAAGAGCTCGGCCCCGACACCCCCGCCGACGAAGAGCCCGAAACCAGACCCGCACCGGCGCAGCCGGCAGCACCGAAACCTCCGGCCGTTCTGACGGAAGAACCGACGGTCGAGGAGGAGAAAGTATCTACGCTGGTCACGGTCCGTCACTCGGTTCGTGAAGATCATACCCGCGTCGTGCTCGAGTTTGACGGCCCGATGAGCTTCACGACCGAAAACCAGGGCAATGGCAAGCTCAAACTTCGCATCAACGGCTGCAGGAACATCATCCCGACGAAACGTTCGAATCCGGCAGGCCGTGACTTGAAAAACGTCACGTTCCACGCCGGCCCCGACCGGAAAGGCCTCGTCGTGAATTTCGACGCCGTTTCCGAGGAAGCCCCACCCGTGATTGAGACGGTGGCAAATCCGCACCGGATCGTGCTGTCCTTCAAGGCATCCACCGACGTCCTGGCTTCTGCAGCCCAAAAGCTGGCGGCGGCGAGCAACACCGCCGAGATAAAGCCGAAATCCGCATCGGAAGCAGTCGCCATGCCGGCAACCCCTCCCGGCCAGGTCGCTGCGGCCCCGGCGAAATCACAGGAGCCCGCCAAAGCAGAAAAGCCTGGGACGACAGCGCCGACCGAAGCGGAGTCTCCCACCCGCGAACCGGCGAAGAACGTCAAGATCGATGTTCCTCTCGAGCCGCTGACCAAAACCGTGTTCACAGGGAGGGCGATCGTCATCGATCCGGGACATGGCGGCTCGGATACGGGGGTTACCGCGAACGGGCTTTCTCCGGAGAAAGAGATCACCCTCTCCATTGCTGCGAAACTCCGGCAGGCGCTTCGCCAAGCAGGCTTCAACGCCTATGTCCTGCGCTCGCAGGACATGACGATGTCGCCATCCGACAGGCTCGCCGCGGCGAACAAGGCCGGCGGCGACTTGGTCGTCTCGCTTCACGTCGGCGGCTCTTCGGATGAATCGATCGAAGGGGCTGCCTGCTTCAGCTATGACAGCGCCGGCATCACCTTCGAAGGGGAGTCGGGAGGAAGGATTTCTCCGCACAACGTCTACGGGGACTGGTCGAAAGCGACGAGATTCGATCTCGCCCGCTTCCTGTCGGGAAAAATCCGCGACCGGCTCGTCCAGCATCTCTCGGCGCGTGATCGCGGCGTCAGGCCTCTTCCGCTGCTTCCTCTCAGATTCATGCTCTACCCCGCCGTGCTGGTCGAGGTGGGAATGCTGTCGAATCCGACGGAGGGACCGAAACTCAGCACCAGCGGCTACCAGGAAGCTGCAGCTCGTTCCATTGCCAATGGAATCATCGATTTTTTCAACAGCATCAAGCTGAATCCGTAAGCGGAGGCCGGGAATGCAGCCAGTCATCAAAAAGCGTCAGCGGCATCAGCCGGAGAATTTTCTCTTCATCCTGATGGGATTGATTCTCATGGGGCTCCTGATCTCAGGGTATTTCCTGTTTGTCGACAAGGTTCTTCCGAGTCTGACAGGAACGTCCGCCACTCCGGATCAATCTCAGGTGGCATCCCGATCAGGATCGGATGGATCCTCGGCGGAAACCACCGAAACGGTCATCCCCGAAGGTGAAGGAATGGCCGTGACCTTGTATTTCGGAGCACGTGGGGGGGAGCATCTCGTGAGGGAAGTCCGAAGAATTCCTGAGCAGAAGATGCTCCTGAACCAAGCGACGGAGCTGGTCAAAGAGCTCATCAAAGGCCCTTTTTCGCAGGGATCTCGCGCGTTGCTTCCCGGCGGAACCCAGCTTCGTTCGATCTTCTACAGCCAGGGCACCTTTTTCGTCGATTTTTCGAAGGAATTCGCTGATATGCATCCCGGTGGAGCAGCGGAGGAGATCTTGACGCTGTATTCCGTCGTAAACACGCTCACGGAGCTCGATCGGAAAGCGCGAGTCAAATTTCTCATCAACGGCCTGGAACAGGAAACCCTCAAAGGACACGCAGGCCTGAAGAACGCGTTTTCCAGATATGAATCGCTTCTCTTGTCCACGGGAATATGAGCGCCAGGAACGAAAAAGCCCCGGTTTCGAAAAGATCCGGGGCTTGGTCGAATACGAAAGCCGGCGTCAACCGCCGTATGAGGCGCTCGCAGATTGGTGATACGGGTAACAAATGACTGTCACGTCATCTCCGGCACCGAGCCATTGATAATTTCCGCCCTGAGGGCAGATTGGGAGAGAATGCCCGACCAGAAGGGGTTTTAAATCATTGATGTTCCCAGGATAAACCCCGCGTTCGGTGTTATACAATTCGGTCATTCGTGTGAGGAGAGATGAATTTTCCCAGCATTTGTTTTGCCGAGCGCGGTCACGGACCTTGCTGAAATGAGGGAGAGCAATGGCCGCCAGAACACCGATGATCGCGATGACGATCATCAGTTCGATAAGCGTGAACCCTTTTCTGTCCATAGATAATTTCTCCTAACCCAAGTATACTTCTTTCAGAGAGAATTGCAAGACAACATTCTCACGGCACGATGTTGCAAATGCCCCAGAGGATACATATAATGAACCACATGAACCGGCTTACTCCGCTCGTTGTATCACTTCTCGCTCTAGGTCTGATGACCGGATGCGTGCCAGACAAATACGGGTTCTCTGATGAGTTTGGCAAACCCGGTTCCGGGCGAGGTGAATTTCTCAGCCCCACCGACATGGATCTCAGTCCTGAGGGCGACCTGGTCATATCCGATTCCGGCAACAACAGAATCCAGATCGTGTCCCCGAAGAACGGTGCATACAAGCTGGCATTCGGCGAATACGGCACGAGCGGATACAAAATGTCCGGCACCGCTGGCTGCGGTGTGAATCCCCTTACCGGCGACATCTGGGTATCCGACATGAGAGGGAACAAACTGGTAAAGTTTTCGAAAACCGGTGCTCCGCTCCTCAAAATTGACAAGAAGATGAAGTTGCCGATCGACGTTGCCGTCGACAGACAAGGGAACATCTACGTCCTGATGTCGAAACAGGCCAATATCGTCAAGTTCGACGGATTCGGCGAATACATCGAAAATATCGGTGGAACCGGCAAGACGGCTCTCGTTTTCCCGACATCCATCACGGCCAGGGAAGACGGGCTGTATGTGACCGATTACGGCGGCAAGCGCGTTCTCAAGATGAGTTTCAAAGGCGAGCTCATCAAGGAATACACGAAAAAAGGTGATTATGAAGACCTGAAAGGGCCTTCCAACCTTTTCATCGACTCGAAGGGGAATCTCCTCATTCTCGATATGGGTGAGGTGCCGATCGCGATCCTTGCTCCCGACGGGCAGCTTCTTTCGAAGATTGGTGAATTCGGGAACGAGAAGGGGCAGTTTTTATATCCTCGCGGAATTGTCTCCACGGCGAATGGTGAGATTCTTGTACTCGACAATAGCCGCAACTGCATTCTCTCCTTCAAAAATGCACCCAAATAATCGATCGGTTCGGCGGAGAATATGCCCTTTTTCCGTTCGCTGCTGACATTCGGCCTTCTTTTTGGAATCGCTGCGATAGGGTTTCTGGCAGGGGGGTTTCTCTGGTTTCACGAGCAAACCCTTTCTCCGCGGCCTTCCACCCGGCATGAGGCTCCGACCGAAATCGAGATCAGATCAGGCAATTCTCCCAAAGAAATCGCTTCCCGCCTGAAAGCCGGCGGGATCATTCGAAGCGCCTTCGTATTCCGGTTTCTGGCCTCTCTCTACGGTGTCGATACGCGCCTGAAACCTGGAAAATACAGATTCGACGGCACCGAATCCATCGAAGACATCTTGAAAGCATTGATCAAAGGCCGGGAAGAACTGGTTCGCGTCACCATTCCCGAGGGACTGACACTGGCCGCAATCTCCCAGCTGGTTGAAAAAGCCGGTATCGCGTCGTCTGCAGCGTTTCTCGAACTGACGCGGTCCAGGCACATAGCGAACACCCTTTTTGAAGATTGGGGAGTACTCCCCTCTCTCGAAGGGATGGCATTTCCCGAAACCTATGCGTTTTCCAAAGGCGTCGACGCCGAGGAGGTGCTCACCTCGATGCTCCGCATGACCCGGGACAGGGTCGACCGCTTGATCGTGGGTCCCAAGACTTCCTCAGGTCTCACAAAGTATGAAGCCTGTATTCTTGCCTCGATCGTCGAACGCGAGACGAAGCTTGCCTCCGAGAGACCGCTCGTGGCCTCCGTGTTTCTGAACCGTCTTCGAAGCGGCATGCGTCTGGAATCCTGTGCAACGGTTCAATTCGCTCTCCCCGAACACAAAGAACGGCTTACATTCGATGACCTGAAAATCGAATCCCCCTTCAACACATATCAGAACAACGGCCTGCCTCCCACGCCGATATCCAATTTCGGCACGTCCGCGCTAGCAGCCGTCGCGTCACCGGCAATCACGGACTACCTCTTCTTCGTCTCGGATGCCGCGGAAGGCCATAGATTCTCCACCACGCTCGCCGAGCATGAACGATCGCGAAAAGACTTTTTCCAGACCAGACGAAAAAAGAACCGCCAATGATCCCTCGACAATCCGTGAAAAGACTGCTTTGTCTCCTTGTATTGGCACACGTCTTGGCGCTCCCGGGATTCGCCGGCGAGGCACGAATCATCTCCCTCGTCCCGGAAATAACGGATTTCCTTCAGGCTCTGGGAGGAAGGAATTCCATCGTCGGCATTTCAGATTCGTGCATCGTTCCCGACGATGCCTCGCTCATTCCCCGCATTGGATCTATTGAACTCAATATAGAAAAAATCGCCACATTGAAGCCGACGGCCATCCTCGATCTGAACGGGGCCCACAAGCGTTACGAACTACTTTTCCGACAGCTTTCCCTGGCGTATACAAATATCGAAATAGAGCATCTGGCCGATATTCCCTCCGTTGCCGTGCGCCTTTCGTACGAACTCGGAACACCCGATCGCGGAACGGTATTCACGACCGCCTGGAAGCGGGAATTATCCAGCCTTTCTTCCAGAAGCGGCCATCCGAAACCCCGGGTCTATATCGAAACCTGGGATGC
>JAGOCE010000294.1 GCA_017998915.1 Candidatus Ozemibacteraceae bacterium | reverse complement strand
TCGATTCCTGTTCCTGCGCGCCGGCCGGCCGCTTCATGTGAAACGGCGAACCACGCAGGGGGAGGTATGCCCTCGGGAAGCGGGTTTAATGAGATGTTTTGGTTGACATGGGCCGGGTTGCTTGGTATAGTCTCTGGACCGATCTCGCCTCTCTTCCAGGGCGTCAGAAAGGGATGAGTTCGCCGTCGTCGCGGCTCCCAGACATCGAATGTGTTACTCAATACCGGGAAAGGTCGTGCGCATCGAGGGACGGAACGTCACCGTCGAGTATTTTGGCGAGCCTCGCCGCGCGATCAGCGAAATGCGCGACCTCACCGTCGGTGACTACGTTTACGCCCAGGGCGGGTTCGTCATTCAACGTATCCCCCCAGCCGAAGCCGACTCCGTGCTGGCTTTCTGGAAGGAAACCTTCTTCGAACTCCAGGAACGGGATCTGCAGCTTTCACGGCTTCAACTCGACGGCGCATCGATCGATCGCAACCTGCTGAGCCTGTTCGACCGCGCGCTCGAGGAACGCCCCGTCACGGATGACGATCTCGAACGACTCCTTTCCCTGGAAGCGCCGGCCGAGATCGATTACCTGTTCCGCGTCGCCAATTTCCTCCGCCACAAGCGCCAGGGGAACTCGTGCTGCGTGCACGGAATCATCGAGTTTTCGAGCCACTGCTCCGGCAGTTGCTTGTACTGCGGCCTTTCGACCGGAAATACGGCGCTCCCACGATACAGGCTCGATCGGGATGCCCTGCTGGACACGGTTCGCGAAGCGGTCGAGACATGGGGGTTCAAGACGCTGGTCCTCCAGTCGGGCGAAGACGCCGGCCGTTCGATCGACGAGCTGGTCGCGATCATCGCCGACATCAAGGCCCGGTGGCCGCTGCTGTTGTTCATCAGCGCCGGCGAGATGGGCGTCGACGGAGTTCGCCGCTGCTACGAGGCGGGCGCCCGTGGTCTGCTGATGCGCTTTGAGACCTCGAATCCCGACCTCTACGCACGCATGCGACCGGGCCGCCGGCTTGAAGACCGGCTCTCCCTGCTCCGTGCTGCCCGCGAGATGGGCTACCTGCTGATCACCGGCGGTCTTGTCGGCCTGCCTGGCCAGACGGTCCGCGATCTGGTCGGCGACATCCGCACCGCCGTTTCGCTGCAGCCCGACATGTTCTCGTTCGGGCCGCTGGTGCCGCACCCCGCGACCCCGCTCGCCGGAACCGCCGCCTCGGGAACGCTGATGACACGCAAGCTCATGGCCGCTTGCCGTATCGCCGAACCGCGTGACACCAGGCTTGTCGTGACGACCGCGTTCGAAACCCTCGAGCCGCGCGCCCGCGAGATGGGGCTGACGGCCGGGGCAAACTCTCTGATGTTGAACCTGACGCCCGAAACCGTGCGACCTGCCTACGATCTGTACCCGGGGCGGGCCCACGTGAATGAGAGCGTTGCAAGCCAGATCGAAGACGCGCTGGCGCTGCTGAACCGGCTCGGCCGGGCCCCCACCGATCTCGGGGCCGGAAATGGGCTGGGAATCGGCGGCGCGGAGGCGTCCGAGACAGCGAGGTGAAATCATGGTGTCCTGGCTCTTGCTGGTCCTGATCGCCGGTCCGATTCTGTTCGGACTCGGCATCCTGCTCGCGCCTGCCCGAGAACTTCGGGTCGGCTTGACGCTCGCCGCCGCCGGCGTCACCGCCGCGGCCGCGCTCTACCTGTCGCGGTGGGGTCCGGCATACGGCGACATTCATGTCGCGTCGCACGCGCTGCCGATCCTCCTGGACTGGCTCATGATCGCCGCCGTCATCGCGATCGGGTATTTCACCCGACATACGGCGGTTCTCGTGATGGGCGTGGTTCAGGCCGTCATGGGGCTTGCCCTGGAGTTCCTGCCCCGGGCTCCGCAGACGGTTTCACAGGCGGCGTTCGTGTTCGACCAGCTGTCCCTGATGATCGTCCTGATCACCTCGGTCGTCGGTGCGCTGGTGCTTGTCTACGCCATCGGCTACATGGAACGCCACGAGCACCATGGGCCTCACGGCCAGGCGAGCCAGGGCCAGTTCTTCTTTTTCCTGACCGCGTTTCTCGGGGCCATGAACGGCCTCGTGCTGGCCAATGACATGCGCTGGCTGTCGGCATTCTGGGAAGCCACGACGCTCTGCTCGTTCTTCCTCATCGGGCATGACCGTACGCCCGAGTCCGAACAGAGCGCTCGCAGGGCCATTCTCATCAACGTCTTCGGCGGAATGTGCCTGCAGGCAGGCTGGCTCCTGGCCGTTTACAAGGGAAATGGCGACGCGCTGACCTCCTTCAACCAGGCCCACGCCCTCGTCCCGCTTGCGTTCCTGGCCGTCGCCGCGATGACGAAATCTGCGCAGATGCCGTTCCAGAGCTGGCTGCTCGGTGCCATGCTCGCTCCAACGCCGGTGTCGGCACTTCTCCACTCGAGCACGATGGTAAATGCCGGCGTATATCTCGTGATGCGCATGGCCCCCGGATTCGGCGGCTCGCGTCTCGCGACGGTCATTGCGCTCGCCGGCGCCTTCACGTTCATGGCTGCCTCGGCCCTCGCCGTCGGACAGAGCAACGGCAAGAAGGTTCTGGCCTACTCGACGATCGCGAACCTCGCCCTGATCATCACCTGCGCGGGCATGTCGACGCCGCTCGGCTACGCGGCGGCATTCCTGCTGATCGTGTTCCACGCGATCACCAAGGGTCTGTTGTTCATCTGCATGGGCACGATCGAACAGGCGATCGGCAGCCGCGACATCGAGGATATGCATGGCCTGATGAAGAAAATGCCCTACACGACGGTGATCGCCATCGTCGGCATGATCGCGATGCTGATGCCGCCGTTCGGCGTTCTGCTCGGCAAGTGGATCGCGATCGAAACCGCCGTCCATTCCCCGGTCGTCATGCTGATGATCATCCTCGGAAGCGCTCTGACGGTCGTCTTCTGGGCAAAATGGCTGGGCCGCATCGTGACCGTTTCCTACCATCATACGTACACGATGGAGGAGCTTCCGCCCGTCATGAGCGGTTCGATGCTCGTGCTTGGCATCGCGACGCTCGCGAGCGGATTCCTTGCGTTCCCGCTGTTCGAGAATTTCATCAAGCCTCTCGCGCAGGTGATGTATCCGGTCTCGAGCCTGACCGATGCGTCCTGGAAGATGCTCCAGATGACGGAGTCCTTCATGACCTGGCCCATCTACGTGCTGGCGATCTTGCTCGTCGGCTCGGTGCTGCTGACGTTCGGCGCCGTCGATGATGGCAAGCTCCGAAGGCCGTTCATGTGCGGGGAAAACGTCACCGACTGCCAGTTGACATACGAGTTCCGCAGCATCATGGATCGCCGGGAAGTCGCGATGTCGCGAAGCTACTACTTCGCCTCCGTCTTCGGTGAGGAAGCCGTGACGTCGTGGGCCAACCCGGTTGCGCTGGCCCTGATTCTCAGCCTGTTCGGAGTGATCGCGATATGATGACGAACAACATGACACAGCTGTTGATCGCACTCGTTGCTGTCATCGCCGCGCCGGTGGTGGGGGCGCTCCTTCAGGGGTGTGACCGCATCATCAATGCCCGGATGCAGAGCCGCGTCGGGCCGCCGCTCCTCCAGCCCGTGTATGATGTGCTGAAGCTGCTCGGCAAGGAAGGCGTCATGCTCAACCGGACGCAGATCCTGTATGCCTGGCTCCACCTGTTCTTCCTGATGCTCGCCACGGTTCTGCTGGCGCTCGGCCAAGACATGATCATGACGTTGCTGGTTCTTGCCGTGAGCACGATCGCGCTCATTCTCGGCGGTATGTGCGTTCGTTCGCCTTACAGCCGCATCGGAAGCCAGCGCGAGATCATGCAGATGCTTTCCTATGAGCCGATACTCGTCATGCTCGTGATCGGCATCTTCCTGACCAACGGCAGCTTTATGGCCCGCGACATCACCCTCGCCGGGAAGCCCCTGCTGCTGACCCTGCCGCTGATCTTCATCGCGTTCCTGCTCGTGACCGCGATCAAGCTGAAAAAATCGCCCTTCGACCTCGCGACCTCGCATCACGGCCATCAGGAAATCGTCAAAGGCATCACGATCGAATACGCAGGCCCCTACCTCGCCATTCTCGAGATCGCCCACTGGTACGAGACCGCCCTGGTGTTCCTCGTCTTGGCCGCCTTCTGGGCCACCAGCTGGAAGATCGGTATGTTGATCGCTATTATAGCTTATGGTATCGAGATCCTGTTCGACAACCTGTGCGCCCGCCTGACCTACCAGTGGATGCTCACCCACATGTGGACGGTTGGCCTCGGCCTTTCGGTGACGAATCTGATCTGGCTCTACTGGAAATGAAAAAGGGGAATGAATCGTGATCGGCTGCGTTGATCGCTCACCCTGGATCGTTCATTACAACTGCAACAGTTGCAACGGCTGCGATATCGAACTGCTGGCGTGCCTCACGCCGCTGTATGACCTCGAGCGGTTCGGCGTCCTGCACGTCGGCAACCCCAAGCATGCGGATATTCTCGTGGTCACCGGCTCGGTGAACCACCGCAACGCCCGTGTGCTGAAAAACGTCTATGACCAGATGCCCGGCCCCCGCATGGTCGTGGCGATGGGCGCGTGCAGCGCGACCGGCGGGATCTTCGCCGACTGCTACAACGTGCTCGGCGGCATCGAGAAGGTCATCCCGGTTGATGTCTGGATTCCCGGCTGCCCGCCCAAGCCGGAAGCCATCATCGACGGCATGGTGAAGGCCGTCCAGATGTGGAAAGCCAATCCGGCCTTCCAGCCCCAGGGCGGCGCGGGACGCATTTCGCTGACCCGCAGACCGCCGGCTTCGGCGGCCCAGCCCGTCACCCCGGCTGCCGCTGCGCAGCCCTCGCAGAACAAGGAGGCAGGTCCCGATGGCCGTCAATCTTCCTGATCTGACCGATCTGACCGTCGATACCATCGGCGACGCGGTTGCCGAAAAGCATCGCACCGGCTGGCGTTTCGTCACCATGACCTGCGTCGACAGGGGGGACGGGCTCGACCTGATGTACCACTTCGACAAGGAATACCGCCTCGTCACCCTGCGGCTCAAGATTGCCCACGGACAGGCGGTTCCCAGCATGTCGGGCGTCTACTTCGCAGCGGCGGTCATCGAGAATGAGGTGAAAGACATGTTCGGCGTTCCGTTCACCGATCTCGCGATCGACTTCGGCGGCCGGTTCCTGTTGACCGAGAACGCCCCGAAGGCACCGCAGTGCCGCGAGGGCTCCGGCATCGACATGCGGTTGAAGCAGCCGGCCGAATCTCAGCCGACGGGAGGAAACTGATCACGCCATGGCTACGCAATCGCTGATTCCGTTCGGCCCCCAGCATCCCGTATTCCCAGAACCGATCCAGCTTCGGCTCGTGCTCGAGGACGAGAAGGTCGTCGAGG
>JAGOCE010000293.1 GCA_017998915.1 Candidatus Ozemibacteraceae bacterium | reverse complement strand
CGTCGAGCATGTACAGGCACATGCCAGCCTGGCCCGAGACGCCGAGAAGCCCTCCGAGGGCGTCAGCCGGAAGCGAGTCGTCACGGTCGACCGTTCGCGCCTGGAGGATGTTCCTGAGCGTCGCGATCTCGCCTTTGGGCACATGTCCCGGTCTGCGACAGGATTTTCGGCCTGCAGGCTCGCCCGATTCGGCTCCGAAGAGGGAGCCGCGGAACAGAAGCACCGTATTGATGATGACGAGGATGAACAGGAGGCTCGGCAAGCGGATGACGGTGTCGAACGGCGCCTGGCCGCGCCAGACGGATATCAGCAGAACTCCGACGAGGACCAGATTCGTCAGCAGATGTGCGTTCAGATCGGTCGGCGTGCGTTTCACGGCGGTTCCTTTCCCTGCTATTCGGCATGCCTCGCCGGCACGACCGGGAGCGGCTTCTTGACGGCCCGGCGAGGCATGACGTATGCTCTGCACCGGACATTATACACACCCGTCCGGACTGGTGCAAACCTTCTTCCAATCAGCGCAGGCGGCGCGCGACGAACGGCATGACGACAATCTCTGAGAACGGAAAAACCGGCGAAGGGCGCCCGGTGCTCGAGCTTTTCTCGGGCCTGGAGCGATGCCCCGACGGGCCGTTCACCGGCCTGTCCGGCACCCTGGCCTCGATGCTGCTCGCCTGGCTGGCACACCAGGCGCGGGTCACGCTCGTCCTCGTCCCGACCCCCGAGCGGGCGGTACGGCTCGCGCAGGAGACCAGGACCTGGCTCGGTTCGCGCGCCGGACGTGTCGCGACATTCCTTCCCGATCGCGCGTCCGTCTACGACCAGACTGCCGCCGAGGCTGACATCACCCGCGGACGCCTGGCCGCATTCGCCATGGAGGCTGCGGGAGGAGGCCTGGTCATCGCCCCCGTCTGCGCCGCGGCCGAGCGGTTCATGAGCCCGCGCAGCTGGCGCGACGCGACGATCCGTCTCGCGGCCGGTGACGTCGCAAAGCCGGGCGAACTGGCAGCCAGGCTCACCAGGCTCGGCTACGAGCGATCGAACCTCGTGAACGAGCCGGGCCAGTTCGCGGTTCGTGGCGGCATCGTCGACGTGTTCTCGCCGCATGCCGAGTTGCCGGTGCGACTCGATTTTTTCGGGGACGAGCTCGAAACCGTGAAAAGCTTCTCGCCCGACACGCAGCGCACGCTCGAGAAGCTGACACGGGCCGTGCTCGCCCCGGCCCTCGAACACCCGCTCGACGAGGAAACGCATCGTTCCGCAGCAGCAGCCGTCGAGGCGGCGATCGCCAGTCTCGACGCCACGAGAGGGGAACTGCTGCAGCGGCGTCTCGAACGATTCACCGGCCGGCCGGACAGCCGTGACATCCGGGAACTGGCGCCATTCTTCGCGCCCGGCCATTCGTTCCTGTGGGACGCCTGGCCCACCGCCCGCCTGCTGATCGAAAACCACGACCAGTTCGGCGAAGAGCTCGAAACCTTCATCTCCGACCAGCGGATCAGGTATTCGGCAGCCCGCGACCTGGTGCCCCTGCTGCCGCCGGCCGCGTATTACCACGACGCGGAACCGGTTCTCGAGTCGCTGAAAGCGAGAAACGCGGCGGCGTTCAGCAGATTCCGCCTGCCAGATCCGGCCGGCCTCGCCTTCGACGTCGAGCCCCTGCCGCCCGTCGCCGACCCGACGCGAGAATCGTTGCTGAAAGAGCTTCAGAAGCTCGTCCGCGAGAACTGGGCGGTCGCGATCGTCATCGCCGACTCCGAGCGGTATCACAATCTGCGCGGGCTGCTCGGCGAACGGAAGCTGCCGCTCATCAACCCCCGATTCCCCTGGCAGCTGGCTTACGGGAAGATCGTCCTGCTCGAAGGCCCCGGCAAGCGCGGTTTCATGGCCCGCGCCGAGAAGGTGATCGTGCTCGGCGAGGACGACATTTACCCGACCCAGGCCAAACCGTCGGTCAGACGGCACGCGACGGCCGACAAGGCGCAGGCGTTCATTTCCCAGCTCGTCCCGGGCGACCTGGTGGTCCATTCGGAACACGGCATCGCCGAGTATCGCGGCATCCAGACGATGACGGCGGCAGGCACGACCCGCGAATACCTGCTCCTGCAGTACGCCGGTTCGGACAAGCTGTACGTGCCGACCGACCAGGTCCACAAGGTCCAGAAATACATCGGCATGGAAGGCGCGCGGCCCGCGGTCCACAGCCTGAACTCGAAGGTCTGGGAAGGCCAGAAGCGGCGGGTACAGAAAAACGTCGAGCTGATCGCGCGCGAACTGCTCGACCTGTATGCGAAACGGCACGCCGGTCCCGGCTTCGCCTTCCCGTCCGACGGCGAGCTGCAGATGCAAATGGAGGAGCGATTCCCACACACCGAGACCCCCGACCAGGACAAGGCAATCGTCTCGGTCAAGACCGACATGGAAGCGGACACGCCGATGGACCGCCTGATCTGCGGCGACGTCGGCTACGGCAAGACGGAAGTCGCCATGCGCGCGGCGTTCAAGGCGGTGTGCGCCGGCAAACAGGTCGCCGTGCTCGCCCCCACCACCCTGCTCGCCTTCCAGCATCACCAGACGTTTCTGAACCGGTTCGACGGGTTCCCGGTCTCGGTCGACCTCGTATGCCGCCTTCGCAAGCCATCCGACCAGAAGGAAACCTTGAAAAAAGCCTCGGCCGGCAAGCTTGACGTGCTGATCGGCACGCACCGCATCCTGTCGTCCGACGTGCGGTTCAAGGACCTCGGCCTGCTGATCGTCGACGAGGAGCAGCGGTTCGGGGTCAAGCACAAGGAGAAGCTCAAGCAGTTCAAGTCGAGCATCGACGTGCTGACCCTCGCCGCGACGCCGATTCCGCGCACGCTCCAGATGGCCCTGTCGGGAATCCGCCAGATCAGCGTCATCGACACCCCGCCCGAGCAGCGGCGGCCGGTGCAGACCTACGTGGCCCCCTTCGACCCCAGCTGGGCGAAACGGGCGATCATCGAGGAGCTGAAGCGCGGCGGCCAGGTGTTCTATGTTTATAATAGAGTTGAGACTATAGATAGAAAGGCGGCCTTCCTGCGCGACCTCGTTCCCGAGGCGCGGGTCGGCGTCGCGCACGGCCAGATGGCCGAGGAGGAGGTCGAGCGGACGATGCTCGCCTTCATCAAGGGCGAGTTCGACGTGCTTCTCGCCTCGACGATCGTCGAGTCGGGCCTCGATATCCCGAACGCGAACACGCTGATCGTCGACGAATCCGAGCGGCTCGGCCTCTCCCAGATGTACCAGTTGCGCGGCCGGGTCGGCCGGTCGAGCCGCCAGGCGTTCGCCTTCTTCTTCTACTCGAAGGGAAAACGGCTGACGCAGGAAGCCGCCGAGCGGCTGGCCACGATCGAGGAGCACACGGCGCTCGGGTCGGGCTTCCGGATCGCGATGCGCGACCTGCAGATTCGCGGCGCCGGCAACGTGCTCGGCGAGGAGCAGAGCGGCCACATCGCGGCGGTCGGGTTTGCGCTGTATATCGAGTTGCTCGAGGAGGCCGTCACGCGGCTTCGGGGCGGCGGAGCCGTGCGGGCACCAGAAGTCTCGATCGAGATTCCCGTGTCAGCGCTGTTCCCCGCCCATTACATACCCGACGAGGAAACGCGCATCGAGATATATGCCCGGCTGGCGCGGTGCGCGGATCTCGGCCTGCTGGATCTACTGCGCGAAGAGGTCACGGACCGGTTCGGCGAGCTGCCGGTCGAAGGCGGGCGGTTGTTCGCCGTCACGCGCCTGAGGGTTCTGGCCGGCCAGGCGGGTGTCAGGAAGGTATCCCGCGTTCTGAACCGCCTGCGATTCGAGTTCGACCCGGCCAGGCGCCCCGACATCGACGCCCTGCTGAACGCGAACGCGGTGTTCTACCGAAGAATAGCGCTGAACCCGGCCGATCCGCAGGCGGTTCTGCTGCAGCTCGCGGGAGAAGAGGGCGACGAGCTCGTCGAAATGACCGAGGAGTTTCTCGGCTCCCTCAAGCTCGCCGAAGCTCCCGTGACGGAAGCGGAGTCGGCCGAAGGGCCTGTGCCGGTCGCTTCGAATGCGTCAGCGAAGCGGTTTGAAGAAAATATCAATAAATATACATACGACATCACGGTCATCCAACCGGGGATCGAGATGCCGGTGGCGCGCACCGTTCGAACGGGCCGGGCCGGCCGCAGACAGGGTGACAAGCGGCCGAAATTTTGACGAGGAGAACGATCATGACCCCGCACGACAATCCCATTTCAGCGGCGATCCCGGCGATGGTGCCGAAAAGATGCCGCGAACTGTTCGAAAAGCTGGCGCAGCCCGTTCCCGAGGAAAAACTCGAGGAGCTTCGCGAGGCGATGCGGCTTCACCTGCAGAGCGCCGAACGGCACCTGGGCCCGGCGCCGCTGAACCTCCCGCTGATCGGGCGCATGACGGCGGCCCTCGACACCGCGCTCAACTCGTATGTTTCGCTGTCGGAAACGCAGCGCGCCCTTCTCGTCGGCGCGATACGATATTTCATCGAGAACGAGGACGCCGCCAACGATCTCGACGACCCGTTCGGTTTCGACGACGATTTGGCGGTCATCAACGCCATCCTGCTCGACATCGGGCTTCGGGAACTGGTGGTTACGCGATAACGGTCATGCCCAGCCGCTTTGGATCGCGGCAAGCGTCGCCAGGCTGACGAGAATCCAGAGTACGGCGCCGAGAGCCAGCGGGCGGAATCCGACCGTCTCGAGAACCTTGCGGGACAAGCCTGATCCGACGAGAAACAGCGTCACGACGAGAAGCTGCCGCCCACCTGCGGCGATCATCGTCCAGAGGTCCCTGCCAGCCGGGAACAAGGAACTCACGACCGCCGCGCCCAGAAAGCCCAGGATGAAGAGGGGAAATGCCGCTTTTTCCTTCGACCGGGAAAGGATGCCTGCCAGGAGCACCGAAGGCATGATCCAGAGGGTGCGGGTCAGTTTCACCGTGATCCCGACATCCAGCGCCGCGGCCCCATAGCTGCTGGCAGCCCCCACGACGCTGCTCGTGTCGTGAATGGCGAGGCCGGACCAGACACCAAATGCATGCTGGGTCAGGCCGACGGCATGGCCGACCAGGGGAAAGGCGAGAAGGGCCACGGCATTCAGCAGGAACACCGTGGCCAGGGAAATCGCGATTTCCTCGTCTTTCGCCCTGATGGCCGGAGCCATCGCCGCGATCGCGCTTCCGCCACAGATCGCGGTGCCAAACGATACCAGCAGCGTGGTGCTCCATCCGACGCCGAGCATGGTACCCAGGGCTGTTCCAAGGACGAGCGTCGTTGCGAGTCCGCAGATCGTCACGGGAATCGAGTCCCATGCCTGGTTCAGAATCTGGGAAAGCGGCACCCCAAACCCCAGGGCGATGACTGAGATCTGGAGCAGCCGT
>JAGOCE010000292.1 GCA_017998915.1 Candidatus Ozemibacteraceae bacterium | reverse complement strand
CGTTCGACTGGAAGAACAAGCTCGTCGCCGTCAAGGCGCATTTCGGCGAGCGTGGCAACTCGGCGTTCGTCAGGCCCCACTACCTGCGCCCGCTGACGGAAATGGTCAAGGCCGGCGGCGGAAAGCCGTTTCTCGCTGAAACGACGACCCTCTATACCGGAAGCCGCAGCAACGCGCCCGATCACATCATGACAGCCCTCCAGCACGGATTCGGCACGGAAGTCACCGGCGCCCCCGTCATCATCTGCGACGGCATTACCGGCCGTGATCACCACATGGTCAAGATCGACGGGAAGCATTGCAAGGAAATCTCGGTCGCCAGCGGCATTCACGAAGCCGACGCCCTCGTCGTGATCTCGCACTTCAAGGGTCACGAGGTGACGGGGTTCGGCGGCGCGATCAAGAACCTGGGCATGGGTTGTTGCTCACGAGCGGCCAAGCTGGTGATGCACACCGCCATCAGGCCGAGCGTTCTCACCGACGTCTGCGTCAAATGCAGGCGCTGCTTTTCCTGGTGCTCGGCCGGGGCGATCGGCCAGGCGACGCCCGACGGCCCCGTGGTCATCGACCAGCAGAAATGCCGCGGCTGCGGCGAGTGCCTCATGGCCTGTCTCGTCGGGGCCATCCGCATCAACTGGAGCTCCGACACGAGTTCGGTCATCGAGAAGATGGCCGAACACGCGCTCGGCGTGCTTGCCCCCAAGCGCGAAGCCGCATTTTTCATCAATATACTGATGGATATTGTTCCTTTGTGCGACTGTTACGGGTTCAGCGACGCCCCGATCGTGCCCGACATCGGTTTCGCCGCATCGACCGACCCGCTGGCGCTCGACGCCTGCTGCCTCGACCTCGTGAACGCGCAGATCGGCCTTCAGAACTCCGCCCTTCCGTCGGGCCACGAGGCGGGCAAGGCAAAGTTCGCCTGCATCCATGACGAGATCGATAACGACGCCCAGCTGAAGCACTCCGCCGAGATCGGTCTCGGAAATCCGGCCTATGAGCGCATCAGCCTCGACTGACCAGATCGTGAACGACGCTCCGGAACTCCGCGAGGGAAACGCCTCCGTTGCCGAACCTTCGCCGCCCCCGACTGAAGCTGCATCCGGCAGTGGTTCGGAGGACAAGGGGCTGACGCCGCTTCTCCAGCAGTATGTCGATCTGAAGGGCGAGAACCCGAACGCGCTCCTCTTGTTCCGGTGCGGCGACTTCTACGAAACCTTCTTCGAGGACGCCGTCGTCGCCGCCCGGGAGCTTCAGATCACCCTCACCGCGCGCGGTAAGTCGGGCGGCAACCCGGTCCCGCTGGCCGGCGTTCCGTATCACAGCGCGATGACCTATATCGCAAGGCTCGTCCAGAAGGGCTTCACCGTCGCCATCTGCGAGCAGATGGAGGATCCGAAGCTCGCGAAGGGGCTCGTCAAGCGCGAGATCGTACGCATCATCACCCCAGGAACCATCAGCGACCCGCAGCTACTCGAGGAAAAATCGAACAACTGGCTGATGGCCTTCGGAAAACGCGGCGAACGGTTCTGCCTCGCCGGAGCCGAACTGTCGACGGGTGAAGTGATCGTGACGGGCGGGGACATCGCTGAAATGGCGAAGATCCGCGAGGAACTCACCCGCCTCGCCCCGCGCGAGATCCTCGTCCTTGGCGGCGAGGCCGGCGAACAGGAATCGCCCGCAGCAGCTTCCGCGAGTTCGGAGCCCATGCCCTGGAAGGGGCTTCCGATCGAGGTGCTTTCCAGAAAGATGGGCGAACAGCCCGCCCTCGAAGCCATGACCCGGTTGTATCCCGCCGAGCCGCGCCCCCGCTTTTTGGCGATGCCGGGCATCGAGCTGCGCACGCTGGGATTGCTGGCCGATTACCTGCTCGACACGCAGAAATGCGCGCTTTCGCACCTGCGCTTTCCCACGCCCTACCGGCTTGGCGACGGCATGGTCCTCGACGAGTCGACGCTGCGAAACCTCGAGCTGATGCCGGACGGCCGGGACCGCAGCCCCGGCGGGACCCTGTTCGAGGTCCTCAACCGCACCCGCACCTCGATGGGCGCACGGCTGCTGAAGCGGTGGCTGCTCAAGCCGCTGCTGCAGCTCGAGCCGATTCGCGAGCGGCAGGATCGCATCGCGGCGCTGGTCGAGGACGGCATGCTTCTGGCGACCTTGCGAGAGCAACTCCGCGATCTTCCCGATCTCGAGCGCCTTCTCTCGAAGATCATTCTCGGAAGCCGCAATCCTCGGGACCTGCAGGCCCTCTGTCGCGGCATCGAAGCCCTTCCAATCCTTCACGAGCGGGTTATCGCCTCGTCGATCTCCGCCCTCGCTCCCGAGCTCGAGCCGATCCCCGACCTCGCCCGGCTTCTCAAAGCGAGCCTGCTCGAGAATCTGCCCATGACGCTGGCCGACGGCGGCGTCATCGCCGACGGCGTCGATCCGGCCCTCGACGAACTCCGGCGCCTGCGCCGCGACGGTGACAGCTGGCTGGTCGACTACGAGGAACGGGAAAAGAACCAGACCGGCATCAAGACGCTGAAAGTCCGCAAGAACAGCGTGTTCGGATATTTCATCGAGATATCGAAAGGCCTCACCGACAAGGCGCCGGCCCACTACGTCCGGAAACAGACGCTCACGAATGGCGAACGTTATATAACGGCAGAGTTAAAGGATTACGAGACGAAAGTCTTCAGCGCCGTCGAAAAATCCGTCGCCATCGAGAAAGATCTGTTCGAAAAGCTCGTCGCCTCCGTGCGTGAGCAGATCACGGCGATCCAGCGGTCGGCGGCGGGCATCGCGCACCTCGACACGCTCTGCTCGCTCGCGCAGCTCGCCCGGGAGCGCGGCTACATCAGGCCGACCCTCGTCGAAGAGCCCGTCCTGCGCATCCGCGAAGGCCGCCACCCCGTCGTCGAGGCGTTTCTCGGCACCGGTGAGTTCCATCCGAACGACTCGCAGTTCGATGCCGCGCGCCGGCAGGCGGTCATCACCGGCCCCAACATGGCCGGTAAATCGACGTATCTGCGACAGAACGCCCTCATCGTGCTGCTCGCCCAGATCGGCTCGTTCGTTCCGGCTCGCGAAGCCGAGATCGGCCTCGTGGACCGTATCTTCACCCGCGTCGGCGCTTCCGACAACCTGATCCGGGGCCAGTCGACGTTCATGGTCGAGATGATGGAGGCGGCGTCGATCCTTCGCCACGCGACGCCGAAGAGCCTGTTGATCCTCGACGAGATCGGGCGCGGCACGTCGACCTTCGACGGCCTGTCGCTGGCCTGGTCGATCCTCGAGTATATCCAGCGTCAGCTGGGCGCCCGCACGCTGTTCGCGACGCATTACCACGAACTGACCGACCTCCAGCCGATCCTCGCCGGCATCTTCAACCTGAACGTCGGCGTGCTGCACGACGAGAAGACGGGCGACATGGTGTTCCTGCACCAGATCCACGAGGGACCTTCCAGCAAGTCCTACGGTATCGAGGTCGCCAGGCTCGCCGGTGTTCCCTCTCCCGTCATAGACCGAGCCCGCGAGATCCTGTTCGAGCTCGAGAAGACCGAGGAGGACGAAGTCGGCCGCATGACCAGGGCCGTCCGCACGGCGAAAATCCCGCAACCACAACAGTTATCGTTGTTTACGCCGTCGAATGAGCTTGCCGAAACGATCCAGGCGATCAATATCGAGAACACGACGCCCCTCGAGGCACTGAACCTGCTCGCTCGGCTCAAGAAGATCGCCAATGGCTGACCCCTTCTGGGAACCGATCTTCACCCGCCTGATCGGCGATCCGACGGTCATTGCCGATATCATCCGCGACACTCCCGACCCTGTCCTGATCGGCCTCGCGCGGAAGAATCCGGCTCTCTGGCGCGTCTGCAACGCCCTCGTCAAGGGAAAGACGATCACCGGCCGCGAGCGTTTCCAGACCGTGTTTGAAGAGTTCGCCGGCCGCGAGCAGGTCTTGCGCAAGGTCCTCTTCTATGAATGGGTCAACGCGAACCCGCGCACTCTCGAGTTCCCAACCATTCCGATCACCGGGGAAACTCTTTCCAGGCTCGAGTCGGGCGAGTTCGGCACCCCGTTGAAAATCGCGATTCTCGCCCGCATCGATCCGCGCGGGAGCGCGAAGCCGGTGTTCGATAAATATCTTTCGATATACAATCAGGCGTCCGCCACATCGGAACCTCGGGCCGCTTCCGATGTCCCTCAGGCGGCCCAGGGAGCTGATGCGGCCATGCTCGAGCTTCGGGAGGAGATGAAAGTTCTCCGCCGGAAACTGAAGGAAGCAGAGGAACGGGAAGCCTCGCTCCATGCAAAACTCAGTGAAAAGGGCGAGCGGGCAGCGACGTTCGAAAAGCTGCTCGCCGGCGAACAGACGAAGTCCGCGAGCCTCGAGGTCCGTATCGAGGCCCTGACCGCCGAACTCGCGAAACGGATCGAGGCTGATCCTCGCACGAATTCGACGCCTTCGGACACGGCATCAGCCTCAGACCTGCTGGACCGCATGGCAACCCTCGAAACGCGTTGCAGGGAGCTCGAGGCCGCTCTCGCCCGCCGTACGGCTTCAACCGATCGGCTCGAGAGCGAACTCGACGAGAAGCGTCGGACCCATGCGGACTCCGAATCCCTCTCCAGGCAGATCGAACGCCTCCGCGAAGAACGGACCAGGTATCTCAAGCTGATGGAAACACACGGCCGCGCGCTTCCCGCCCGGCTGCTCCTGACCAGCCCGGCCCCGGGCGGCGCCCCGGACGACAAAGTCTGGATCGCCGAAGCCCCGGGATACGGCCGAATCCTCGTCCCCGACGCCCTGCTTCGCCCCGCCTCCTGCGTCGAAGGCGAATGGGTCATGCTCGAGCGTGACGAGAACGGGTCCGTGTTCCAGGCGCGACCTCTCGAAGATGGCTGGAAACGTGATGTAATCGGCGTCCTGCGCAGCGACGACTTCGGCTGGTCACTCCACTCCGAGGAACGATCGGAAATTGTTGCGCTTCCACACCCGTTTCCGGGCTTCACTTCCGGAGATGTCGTCAGTGCCGTCGTGCTGCCCGAGTTCGCCGACCGCAAAGCCGTCGCCGTCCCGGTGAAGCGGCTTCCCGCACCCCCGGCGTCTGCAGCGGGGTCGGCAAGCGAGCTCAAAGCCGGATTCGTCACGATCCAGCGCAGACTCGGCCTTCTCGGAATGGAAGTTCCCGAATTCACCCGCTGGCTGAAACAGCAGGACGTTCCTTTCGTCCTGGAATCAGACGCAATCAGGTTCGAACAGCCCTATTCCGCCCTCCTCGCCGCCCTGCGCCCCCGTCTTCCGATGGTTCCCATCTGTGATCGCGATGCCTGTCGGGAACACATGCCCACCTTTCCCTTTCCCCGTCCGGCGCTGCAAGACGAGATCTGCAGCATCTGCCACGAGGAAGACGATGCG
>JAGOCE010000291.1 GCA_017998915.1 Candidatus Ozemibacteraceae bacterium | reverse complement strand
GTGTGACGCATGTGCTGGCGAACCAACTGCTGCGGGCGGGAACATCTATAGGGGCGAATATCGAAGAAGGGCAGTCCAGCCAGAGCGAGGCGGATTTCGTGAGCAAATACGCCATCGCCTGCAAGGAAGCCCGCGAAACCCGCTATTGGCGCCGGTTCTTCGCGTCTGTGATCTCGTCGATTCCGTGCAGACCGCACCTCTGCTCGACGAAGCAAATCAACTGATATCTATTTTAACCACCATCATCAAAGAGATGCGCGCCAGGGCCGCAGCTTGAGTGCATCCGGCTTGTTTTCAAACTTCAAACTTCCCCAAAATCAAAACCCCGCGACCGTTTCCAGTCGCGGGGTTTTGATTTTGGGGCTCAGTCCCAGCGGGTATTCAACCCAAACGTCACACCAAAGTCATGTCCGTATCCGAACTCGCTCTGGAGAGCCATCGGGAAGCCGAGGCTGGCCTGCCAGCCCTCATTGAACACGGCCAAGCCCAGGATGAGATCGACATTCGGGCCGTCTGGTCCATTATCCATTTCCCAGGATTCGCCATCGAGTTCGCCGATCAGAGAGAAGTGCTGGTTCACGCGGTAATCGACGCCGCCGCGATACATGTATTTCGAGATGCTGTCTTCCGCGTCGTTTGCGATGCCGAGGTTCACGTGGCTCGCCCAGCGCTCGTTGATGCGGCCCGAATACGCGCCGCCGAACTCCACCCAACTGCCGCGCGTCGCATTCGCAGGACCGATTTTAACGCCGACGCGGGATTTGCCGGAAAGGTTGATCAGAGGCTGATGATAATTGTCAGAGGAGAATTTACCGGCGACATGCAGCAGAACCGCATGGTTGCCTTCGTAATTCTTCCAGATCTGGTACCCGACCTTCAATTCCGGATCATGAACACCCGAAAGATCGACGGTGGGGAATCCGCCGCCGGTACGAGTCACTTCCCAGGACTGGAACGGCACGGTGACGCCGGCCATCAGTTTCCTGCCGGTATACATCAGGCTAACGGGCATGACCCACTGACGACCGTCGACGATGTTGTCCTTGCCGTTGAGATACTTGTATTTGTCGTAGCGGAATCCGAACCCGAAGTGCCAGGTCTTGTAGTAGGGAATCAGGGCGCTTTCGGTTTCGATGAGGCCGTGATAGCCGCGAAGATTCAGGAAGTAGGGCGAGAAGTCGGTGGGCTTGAGCTCATCCGGAATCCGGTATTTCTCTTCGCGGTAAAGCGTGGTGCTGGTATCGGGGCCGGCCTGCGGGGCACCCATGATGGGAGCCGGAGGAATGGCCCCGGTGCTCATGTAGGGCGGCGGAGGAGGAGGTTCCATCTCCTGCATGACAGGCATCGGGGGAGCAGGAGGCGTCATCGCGGTCGGAGGAGCCGAGAACGACGGAGGAGGAGGCGCCATGGGCGGCGGCTCGTATGCCGGAACGGCGGTCTGGCCACCCGCATCGAAGGACTGGGCCGCGACCACCTGGGCTGGAGGCTCCATCCCGGGAATGCTCAGGCTCATGCCCGCTTCGAGACGATTGGGATTGATCTGCGGATTTGCCCCGGCGATTTCGCGCCAGCGTTTACTTGAACCGAGCAGCTTCTTCGCGATCTTTCCGAGGGTATCCCCTTTCTGGACGATGTATGTTCCGCCGCTCTGGCCGTAATAACTGGCATCGGCATCGAATCCGGCGGTTCTGGCGGCCTGCTTCGCCTGCGCGACGGCAGACGCGGCAACTCGCTTCGGTGCCACGACCTGAGGTGCGACGTCCGGCTCAGGCTCGACAGCTTCAAATTCCTGCGCAGCGGCAGACGCACGGACAGGGGCGCGCACCACCGGAGCAGGGGCGACGGCAGGTCTGGAAATGGCAACCTGTGCGGGTGCTGCCGCGACGGTCGCCATCCGCGCCGGATCAGCGCGGGAAACGCTGACAGCGCCGGCGGCGCCAGGCAGAAGCAGGCGCTGACCGACCACCAGAGAGTTCGGATCGGCGATCCTGTTGTAGGACATCAGTTCCTGCCAGCGATTCGCGTTTCCGAGGAGCTTCTGCGCAATCGCGGGAGCGGTGTCACCCGCTTGAACCACGTATCCGCCGGCTTCATAGCCCCTTGCCACCGCGGGAGCGGCATACTGGGCCGCACCGGCGGCAGCCGCGACACGAACCGATGCGGCTGTGTTCTGGACACGGCTCCTGGCCTTGTTCACCATGGCCGCGGGCGGCTCGATCGGCGCACGTACGTCGCCGGTTTCCAGCGGCATGGCGACCACCTTCGGCGGCGCCTGAAGCAGCCCGCCCATACCGGGCAAAGAGGCGCCGTCGGCCTGTCCCGCCTCGTCGCTCATCGCGGCAGGATATTCCTGCGCGGCGGCGGGGACAGGCAGGACTGCGGCGCCCACCGATAACAGCAAGGCGAGCAGCGGGTCCCTGGCCCGCATCGGTCTATAGAATCGCATTGATAACCTCCGTGATTCCAGAGATGGAAGGTTCAGACTTTCCAGTATTTTCGAAAGTTCGCTTTGAGCAGTTTTGCGTAGGCATACCAATCGGAATATGAAATGATTTCTTCCTTCTTCCCCTTATCGACAGGCAGAAGCCGATTGTTGATAAGCAATTGTGCGTGATTCGCAAAAGCGGTCGCCTGGGCCCTTCCAGGAACGCCGCCTTCGAGAATGGTCACTATTTTTCCCCTGCACAGCTGCCTGGCCGTGGCGAACACCTCGCGGAACAGCGCCTGCAGCCCGTGCTGGCTGACCAAAAGATGCGTGCCGCCCTCCTCGGTCAGGACGTTCGTCCCCCATGGGACGATGAGGAATTCCGGCTCATACTGCTTCAGCATGGGAACGATCATTTCACGCCAGCAGACGAGGTATTCCCGGTCGCCGTATCCCGAGGGAAGCGGGATGTTCACGTTGTAGCCGCTCGCGGGCTGCTTGCCGGTCTCGGAGTAATGTCCCGTTCCGGTTCTGCCGGGGTATTCGTGCAGGGAAACGGTCAGCACGTCGCGCCGTTCCCAGAAAATCTCCTGCGTTCCGATCCCGTGTTCGGCATCGAGATCGACGATGGCGACACGCTTGAGGCTGAATTTTTTCGAGAGATAGTGGGCGCCTGCCGCCGCGTAGTTCAGCAGGCTTCCGAAGCCGAATTTTTTATAGCCAGCATGATGGCCGGGCATCGCGGTGAGGCACGCCGCGTTCGGAATCTTGCCGTCCATGATCAGGTCGATCGCGTCGAGAACACCGCCGGCGCCGAAGCGGGCGACCTCGAAGGATTTTTCCATGACCGGCGTGTCCTGGTCGAGCGAACCGACGCCGTGGGTGCAGCGCTTGTGGAGCAACTCGAGATACTCGGGATCGTGGATTTCACGAAGCCGTTTCATCGTCGCGATATCGGCTTCGTGGATCTGCTCGGGCCACATGCCGGCGTTTACCAACTCCTCGATGATCAGCTGAAGTCTGGTCCCTTCCGGACCGGTAACGAGCGGATCATGGAGCAGGAGGTCGGGGTTGTACATGACGACCCCACCCTGGCTTTCGGATTCCATCATCAGGCGCGCAAGATGCGCTCCCCCCCTTTCGCGGCGGATGCCTTCCCGCCTATACATCGGCAGAAGCGCGCCGGATATCCACCGAAACGGAGAAAGACCGACCGGGCATGACCGGTCAGTTCAGGGGAAACGGGGGAAAAAGATTTCTCAGTGGCCGCGAGGTGTCAGCAATTTCAACGGTTGCTGCTCTCGGCTTTACGCGCCGCCATCCAGGCGTCGAGTGCGGCGGTGTAGTCACGAAGGGCCTTTTCCTTGGAGGCCGTGGTCGCGGCGGAATCCTGGACGACGCTCACGTATGCTTGGTAGGCCTTTTCATACCTGGCTCTTGCCTGCTCGGCAGCTGAAGACGACGCAGACGGGGAAGCTGGGGCCGGTGCCGAAGCCAACGCGGAAGATGATGCGGGCGGGGGCTGCGCGGCGAGAGCCGTGTAGGCCATGACGCCGGCTTTTTTCACGAGTTTGCTGCCGATCCATTTTCCGATCTTGCCGCCGATGATGTCGCCGCCGACGACGCCCAAGATCGGGATGGCGATGGGACCGGTTCCGGCGAACAGGGCCGCGCCGATGGCCACGCCAACGGCTTTTCCGATGATGCTGCCGACGGCGTCGGAGGCGCCTTCGACCGCGAGTTTCTTTTTATCGAGGCCATTCCAGATATCGGAGATGGATGCAGGCCGGCTGGCCAGGCGGGCCTCGATGTACCCGGCCGCCAGCGGCCTGACGTATGCTTTCGTCATCGACGAGGCGATTTCAGCGCCGATGATGCCACCGACCGCGGCGCCGGCCGGACCGCCGACGGTGAGGCCGATGACAGCCCCGAGGGCCATTCCCGCGAACCCGGTGATCCGTCCGGCGATGCCGGCGGTAACGCCAGAGCCGATCTTGGTCGTGACCCAGACGGGATCCTTCACCTGCTCGATCTTCTGTTCGACCTTCTGCGCCGCCTTCGCCTTCAGGCGCGAGAACAGCCCCTCGCCGGCTTCGGCAACGGCCGCGCCGCCGATCAGGGACCCGATCAGCCACAGGCAGAGAATCGCACGCCAGGCGGTTTTCTTCATCACGTTCACTCCGTCCCGCTTTTCAAGCGGGCACACCATGATTTGGTACAATTTTACTGAAAATACCCCCACCCCGCCATTCAAACTGCAAGTTACCCATAATTTCCGAGGTTGGTTCATCTGTTCTTGCCTCTGGTTCTCGGCAGGTATTATAGTGGGTGAGGGGCAGTCATGATTGCATCGAAAGCCGAACTCATCGGGTTCATCCATCGCGAACACCGGCGTATCCGGGAGTTCGGAATTTCGCGCATCGGCCTGTTCGGCTCGTTCCTGCGCGATGCCGCCACTCCCCAGAGCGACGTCGATCTTCTCGTGGAGTTCGCTCCCGGCCGCAAGACCTTCCGAAGCTTCATGGCTCTCGCCCTGTATCTCGAAGACTCCCTCGGCCGCACGGTCGACCTCCTCACGCCGGAATCCCTGAGTCCCCACATCGGGCCGAAAATACTGAGCAATATTGAATATGTCCCCTTCGCCGACTGATTATCTCCACCATATACTCGATGAAATGACCTTCCTCGCCCTGGAGTCATCGAAGTTGACGCGTGAAGATTTTCTTCGTGACGAAGTGAGAAAACGCGGCTTCGTCAGAAGCCTCGAGATCATCGGCGAGGCGGTGAAACAGATTCCGGAAGACATCCGCCGCCAGTGCCCCCAGGTCCCCTGGCGATCGATGGCAGGCCTGCGCGACAAACTGATACACGCCTATTTCGGCGTCGATTACGAAATCGTCTGGGACGTCGCCGCGAATGAAGTCAGCACCTTACTCCCCGCCATCCAAGACCTTCTGGCGGGCATCGGAAAAAACACACCCTGAACG
>JAGOCE010000290.1 GCA_017998915.1 Candidatus Ozemibacteraceae bacterium | reverse complement strand
CGCCGATGATCCTGACCAGGCGCGGCTGGCGAAGGAGTTGCCTCAGGTTGAGCGCGCGCTGGACCGCCGTCTCCAGTTCCTCGATTCTGCATGGTTTGGTGAGAAACTGCTGGGCTGACTGGGTCGACCGGAGAAACTGCTCGGACTCCCTGTCGGCTTCGGTCGAGAGAATCATCCGGACGATTTCCGGATGGGCTCTTCGGGCGATTTCGAGCAGCGTTTCGCCGTATATCGGCGGCAGAAACAGATCCGCGATGATGACATCGGGGGGAAAGTTCACGATCGACTCAAGAGCTTCGCGAGGGGTTTTCACATAATACGTGAGCCATTCGAGGCGCCGATCGAGAATGAGGCGTCTCATGCCGTCCAGAACGCTCTGGTCGCTGTCGACGAAAAGAACCGAGGGTTTGGCCTGTCTCATCGATGACTCCTGGCAATGAGGGTCCGCGCTTTGTCTGTGATCTTTTCCAGCTGATGATTCATCGTTCGTGTTCTCCGGTTCCGGCCGTATTATACCAAAGCTGCCCGCACCGCAGGCGTGTGAATTCCTGCGCGGAACGAATCTCTGGAACGTCCGGCCATTAGATGAGGGGAGATTCCGCGTCTGATGCCGGTCTGATGGGAGGCCGTCTGTTGCGGATTCGCCGGAGGGATGGTAGGATATCCCCACTCTCAGGTATTCTCTCCGGAGGCATGCGTGGCAAAAAGCCGTCGACGCGCGACCGAGCAGGCAACCCCCGTTCCAGAACGGGAAGCCGGCGCGGTTGTCACGTTGCCGCCCGCCGCCGGCGAGCATCTGACGATTCTCGATCAGATGCTTCGCGAGATGGCCGTCGACGAGGAGATCGTTCTCGCCAACCTCGCGTTCGATCCCACCATCATCGGAAAACAGCTTCGCGACAAGCGATTCATCGTTTCCGACTTCCAGGGCGTCGAGGCGAACCGGGCGCTGCTGGGCGTGTTTCTCGACACGATCGAGGCGGAAGAGGCGCTGAACGCCGCGAACGTGACGCTGCGCCTGGAAAACGAGCGCAAAGCCGGCAAGCCGCTCATCGACTGGATCGGCCGCGAGCGCGTGCAGCGGCTGTTCACGGCCCCCTTCGGCGCCCCGGGCGTCGCGATGGTCGAAGACATCGAGCCCGTCGTCGACCGCATCCGCGACCGTAACGTGCGCACCCAAGCCCGGCGCCTGATGGTGCTGTATGCCGAAAAGATCGCCCGCTCGTCCGACGACGCCTACGAAGTGCTCGGCGGCTGCATCCAGGAGCTGCGCACGTTGTTCCTGCAGGGCAGCGCCGGGTATATTCGCAACATGGACGCGCACATCGACGAGATGCGCGAACTGGTGCAGGAGCACCGCCAGCGCCGCAAGGGGTATATCGGCTACGAGACCGACTTCCCGATTTTGCAGGAGCGCCTGAACGGCATCCAGAAACAGTTCTACCTCGTCACGGGCGGCGTCGGCATGGGCAAATCGACCTTCGTCACCCAGCTCGCCTGGGACCTGGCCGCGAGCAACCCCGAGTTGACGGTGCTGTTTTTCAGCCTCGATCTCAACCGGCTCGACGTCACGGCCAAGCTCGTGGCGCATGCCTCCGACGTGCCGATCGATTACGTGAAGAATCCCTATCTGGCCAATGTCGCCTTCGAACAGCGCCGTCAGGACGGCCTCGCGAAGGTCGCGGAGATGCGCGAGCGGCTCCTCGTCATCGACGAGGGAAACGGCCGCATCTTCCTCGACGACGTGCGCAAGCTGGTCAAGCGAACGAAGCTCGAACGCGGCGGTGACGTGGCCGTGATCATCGATCCGATCTTCAAGATCCACATCAAGAACGACCGGCTGAATTTCAACGAACGGTGCAACCTGCTTTCGGCCGAGCTGAAGACGATCTCCGCCGTCGAAGGCGTGACGCTCATCGCGACGGCCGGCCTGCCGAAGGCCATCAGCAACCGCCGGCCCGTGCGCGAAGACCTCGAGGAGATCATGGGTCTGCTGTACGACCCGTATGTCGTGATGTTTCTGTACTGCGACTATCTCAACGATTTCGAGACGCCGTTCCTCGAATGGGAGTGGGGCAAAGACAATTTCATGATCCCGATCAGCGAGCTGCTGATCGCAAAAAACAAGATGGGGGCGATCAATGCCCGCATCTTCTTCCGCTATTACGAATCCTATTCGCGGTTCCGCGAATGCGCACCGCAGGAGGTCGAAAACTACAACGCCATGATCGAAAACCTCGAGAAATTCAAGGAAGTGAAGCGCAAGAACCGCGGGCCGGCGCCGTCGTCGCCGCAGGCGGGCGGGGGCGGCAGGCAGAGTGGCGGCCGGGAGGATGAATTCTGACCATGGAAACCGCTGCCGAACTGTTTCAGAAAGGCGTTGAATACCAGGAACGCGGCATGATCGACCATGCCATCTCGGAATACAGCCGCGCTCTCGACCTCGAGCCGGGCAACGTCGACGTGCTGATCAACCTTGGCGCCGCCTACCTGCAGAAGGGCATGCCCGACAAATCGACCCAGTTGCTGACGAAGGTGCTCGCCGACCATCCCGACAACGCGCTGGCCCTGTTCAACCTCGGGAAAGCCTATCTCTACAAGGAAGAGGCCGCGAAGGCGCTGACGGTCTTCGAGCGCGCAATGGCCGTTCTGCCGGACGATCTCGCCGTCCGCCGCTCGCTCATCCAGTCGCTGCTGCTGCTCGGCCGGAAGGAAGAGGCCGCATCGCTGATGTTGGGCATGCTCGAACACCTGGTCGGCGATGCGAACACCCTGCTCGACCTCGGCCGAATGCTGTATGAGCAGAAGCGGTTCCCCGAGGCTCTCGACGTGTATCGGAAAGCCGTCAGTGCAGCCGTCGACTCGTCGGCTGCGCTCGAGGGCCTGGTGCGGTGTCAGATCGTCCTCGACATGAAGGACAAGGCGATCACCTCGCTCAAGCGCGCCCTGATGCTCGATCCGCGGAATCCCTCGCTGCACCTGCTGATGGTCGATCTGCTGATCGGCCAGAACGAGGTCGAGAACGCCGTCGATCATCTCAAACGCGCTCTGGAAAACGATCCGCAGCAGCCCGATCTGCGCGCCAAACTCGAAGAACTGATGCGAAAGCTTCCAGCCCTGCGCAAGCGGCTCGAGGCTGAGGAGATCGAGGCGAAGAGCAGCCTGTTCGAAACCGACGTCTATGATATTCTCGACGGCCTCTACGACGGGAAGGTCAGCGTCGAGGACGCCCTCGAGGCGTTCGCGAAGCTACGCCGGAAGGACCCCGCCGACATGTTCGTGGCTGGCGAGATGGCGAACCTGCTGTTCCAGGCGCGCCGGTTCAATGCCGCCGCTGATGTATATAATGAAATATATCACGTCATGCCTCGCGACGTGCGGGCGCGCATCAACCTCGCGAAGTCCGTCGCGATGGGCGGCCGCGTGGCCGACGCCCGCCGGTTCCTCCAGGACTCGTTGCGCGACCAGCCGATGTCGATCGACCTGGCGCTCGCGCTCGTCGAGCTCGACCTGCTGGAGCGCGACTTCAAGGCCGCCTGGCAGATGCTCGAAAAGCCGCTTTCCGAGAACCCCGACAACACGCACTGCCTGTTCCTGCGCGGGTATCTTGGCGTTCGCCTCAACGCCTACGACGAGGCCGACCGGGTATTCAAGAAGCTGCTGACCCTGACGCCCCGTGACGAGGAGTCGGCGGTCTGGTTCTCGCGGCTCTGCATTCTGCGCGGCCGACCGATGGATGCATCGCCGGTCTGGGAGGCCTTCCAGGACGGCATCGAGAGCTTGGTCGAGCTGGTCACGCTCGTCGAACTCGCCATGGCCGCCGGCAAGGCCGCCGAGGTGAAGACGCTCCTGCAGCGCATTGGAGAGATACGGCCGAATTTTCTCGAAGAGCACATCCTCAACGGGAAAGTCTGCCTGTATTCCGGCGAGTTCAACGAAGCCGTGCACCATTTCGAAGCCGCGCTGGCAGACGACCCGGAAAATGCCGAAGCACTTGCCGCCGCCGCGATGGCGAATCTCGCCCGCAACAAGGTGCCGAAATTCTGGATGTGCTGGCAGCGGGCCATGGAAAGCGACGCCCTGTATGCGGTGCTTGCAGGCCTGACGGTATGCCGCGCCCTCAATTACACGCAGCGCGAACGGCTGAAGGCCGAAACCAAGCGGATGCTCGAGATATCCGTTGCCGACCAACTCGACAAACAGCGTGTCTCGGCCCTGCTCGCCGCATTGTGACCCGGCCGGCCCCGGCCGTCCGAAGGAGATTTTCCCGATCATGTCAAACCACCGCATTTCCGAAAAATCCGTTCCGCTGAAATACGATCTGCGCCGTCTCCGAAGCCGGGCCCGCCGACTCGGACGTGTGCCCATGGCGAAGCTCGACGATGCCGTCTGCGACATCATCGACCTGAAAGGGTTCTCGGTGGCGGTTCTCCTGCAGCAACTGCCGACATTGCCGGCCGAACGGCAGAAGCACGTCTCGATGAAAATCGAGGATTTCCTGTTTTTCCATCCGGGACGTGGCAGGAAGATTCTTTCAAGAATCCTGCGCGCCGTCGAACTCAGCGACGCCTCGTGCCATCCGCACCTCGTTTCGGCGTTTGCCGACGTCGCCAACCGGTCCGGCGTGCGCAGGCGCGTCGAGATGCCGGCCCCTCTCGCCGCGGCGGAGGCGATGCTCAGGGACGAAGGCGATCTGGTGCGCCAGGGAAAGGCCGTCGAGGTCCTCGCCATGGGAAAGGATCCTGCCTGCATCCCGCTCATTCTGAAGGGCGTCAGCCGGGCGCTGAAATATATTGATCAGTATGCCGGATTCCATTTCACGGAAACAGCCCTGTTCGCCCTCCGGGTTCTCGGTGGCGACAGCATGCTGCGGCTCCTGATGAACCCGGCCTCGCCGACCCTGCATACGCAGTTTCGCATCGAGTGGCAGAACAGATCTCCTGAGCTGGCAAAAGAGGTGCTGAACGCCATTCTCGGCTTGGGTGACGACTTCGCCGGTTTGATCCTCAAGGTCGTCGATCTTGCCGAATTCAACCTGCCGTTCCTGGCAATGATCCAGGAAGGTCTTACCCACCCGGACAAATGGGTCCGGCAGATGGCCGTCGAGTCGATGTCGAAGATCGCCGACGCCGGCGCGCCGGAACACCTCGAGCGGATGCTGGCCGACCCGGCCCCGGAAGTGCGCCTCATGGCTGTCTCGTCGCTCGGCGGCTGTCCCGCTGACAAAACCGGCGAGATCCTCGCCGGCATCGCTTCCCGCGAAAACGAGACATACGAAATACGCATCAACGCCCTCTATGCGTTGTTTTCCCAGAAAAACCGAGTGGAACTGGAGAAACTCACGGCCAGTCCGACCCATTTCGTCGGCCTGCACGCCCTGGGCCTCGCGTCCCTCCTTCAGAACCGCGATGATGGTCTCAAACGGCTTCTTGAATCACTCGGAAC
>JAGOCE010000289.1 GCA_017998915.1 Candidatus Ozemibacteraceae bacterium | reverse complement strand
AACCAGGCCATCCATCATCCTGCGACCTTCATTCAACTGTTTGTCTGGGCCCTGCTGTTCGCCTGGCCGGTCGGCTGGCAGATGCTGGACGACCCGGCACGCGTCAGAGCAACCCGGACGCCCGCAAAGATGTGGCTCTGGTTCGGCATTTTCGTCGCCGTCGCGGCTACCGTCCATCTTCGTATGTCAGGACTGGCGAGCGAAGATGCGGCATCGACCTACTGGAACCAGTCGTTCGATGTGGGCTGGGTCGGCTGGCTGATCGCCGGCGTCACCGCGTTTCTCGCCTGGGAATCATCCCGGCTCCGGGTTGCCGCCGCCGGTTTGCTCGCGGTCGCGCTCATCGACGTGTATCTCTTCCTGCCGATGGTCCTTCCGATCACCGATGCTGAACCGTTGCCGTCGCGAATCACAGAGGGTATCGACGGAAATTCCGGCAGATTGCGTATGCAGAATGATTACGCCGATCGGTATCTCAACAAGGGACACCGGGATCGATCGCCGGGTGATGAACACCTCAAATGGAGCGTCAGCGTCGGATACCCAAATATGTTTTCCCGCTTCGGGACATACCAGTTCGATGTCTATAACCCGCCTTTCATCCACGATTCGCTCGTGCAATGGGCGGCGCGGCTCGATACTGCCTCCGGAACGGCCGAAATCGAGGCGCTGAGAACGTTGTCCGCCGTAAGATATATACTGACAACGATAGATATGACGGCATGCGGATGGACGGAAATCGGAACGAAGGTCTCACCCGTCGGGAGTTGGACGGCGAGACTGTACGACGCCGGCCCCACGCCGGGAGCCGTCGTCATGAGCCGTTCCGGGTTGTCGGAACTCGATGCCGGCAGGCTTCCGAGGCCGTCCGATCTCGTTCACGTCGAACTGAAGTGGCGGAACCAGGAGGCGACGGCCGTGCTTCCGGCCGATGTCGCGCTTCCGGCAGAAGCCGTGCTATTCGTACCCGTGACTCCCTGGATCGGGTGGCGCCTCTTCCTCGACGACCTGCCCATGGTACCGCTCGATCGGGGGGAGCGATTCGGACTCGCCGTTTCCCTACCCGCAGGAGCCCGTGTGGTTCGGCTGCAGTTCCGGCAACCCTGGGCATACCACGCACTCGTTGCGATGTTCCTCGGCATCGTCGGCGCCTGGGTCGTGAGCAGAAAGAAAAAGGGAAATTTCGTCACGAGCGGGTGATATGCCGCGAAAAGGTGTATACTCCCGACAACATTCCCTTCTAAGGAGCAGAGCATGTCCGTTGACAAGCAGATCCTCGAGAAGATCTCCACCTATTCCGAGTATGCGATCCACCTCCAGCGCGGTTTGGTTGCGCACCCGGCCGTCTGCCCTGAAAACGGCGGCGAAGGCGAGCTGGCCAAGGCCGAATGGCTCGAAGGCGAGCTGAAAAAGCTGAAGTTCGACGAGATCAAACGGTATGATGCCCCTCACGCCAAGGCAAAGGGCGGTGTGCGGCCGAACATCGTCGCTCGCTACAAGGGCACGAAATCCGACCGGACGTTCTGGATCATGACCCACCTTGACGTCGTCCCCCCCGGCGAGCGGTCACTCTGGAACACCGACCCCTATCAGCTCCATATCGACGGCAATAAGCTGTACGGCCGCGGCACCGAGGACAACCACCAGGGCCTCGTCGCCAGCCTGCTGTGCGTGCGCGCCCTGATGGAATGCGGCGTGCGCATGCCGTTCGACGTCGCCCTGCTGTTCAACGCCGACGAAGAGACCGGCAGCGAATACGGTGCGCATTACATGGCCGAGAAGCACCCGGACGTCTTTGGCAGGAACGACATGTTCATCGTCCCCGACGGCGGCGCCGCCGACGCCTCGCTCGTCGAGATCGCCGAAAAGTCGATCTGGTGGCAGAAGATTCGCACCCAGGGCAAGCAGTGCCACGCCTCGATGCCGCACCTCGGCCGCAATGCGTTCCGCGCGGCGAGTGAGTTCGTCGTGAAGCTCGGCAGCCTGTACAAGACGTTCAAGGCGAAGGACAAGCTGTTCGATCCGCCGATGAGCACCTTCGAGCCGACCAAGAAGGAAGCGAACGTGCCCAACGTCAACACCCTACCCGGCGACGACGTGTTTTACCTCGATTCCCGCGTCCTGCCCCAGTATCCGCTCGCCCAGGTCGAGGCAGAGATCAAGCGCCTCGCCGCCGAGATCGAGAAGAAGTTCGACGTGAAGATCAGTTTCGAAGACCTCCAGCGTGCCGAGGCGGCCCCGCCGACGCCGGTCGACGCGGCGATCGTCGGCGCGATGATCAAGTCGGTCAAGAAAATCTACAAGGGCGCGAAGCCGAAGGCGAAGGGAATCGGCGGCGGCACGGTCGCGGCGGTGTTCCGCAAGATGAACCTGCCCGCCGTCGTCTACTCAAAGCAGGACGAGACGGCCCACATGCCGAACGAATACTGCATTCTCGACAACCTGATCGGCGACGCCAAGGTGTTCGCCCTCACGATGCTCGAGATGGAAAAATAGTTGCAACTATAACAACCGGCCCAACGCTCAGGCGGCGGGCCGGTTTTGTTTTTGGTGTGCGAACAGTCCCACCGGGTGAACGTCAGTCTCGCGCCGGAACAACGTCTTCGACAGCGTTCTAGCGGCTTTCTTCCCGGTGCAGCGATTCGAAACGGTTCTTCTCGCCCTGCAGGCCCTCGAACTGCCGTCGGATCGCCCCCAGCGCCTGGCGGCTCTTCGGGACGTCCCCGCCGGTCGCGGCTTCGCTTTCTATCGCTGTCACCGCGTTTTCGAGGAGGGCGCGGGCTCCGGCCGGATCACGATCGAACTCGGCTCGGAGAACATCTATCACAGCTTCTTCATACTCCGCTTCCGGGGATGAGGAATAGGCCGTCAGCATGCGCTGGAAGGACCGGCGATCGGTGCGACCGGCCGGCCGGCCGCGGGAGGCGGTGCCCGGATCGGCCGGGGCGCCGATCGAGCAGCGGAAGGCGACGGGGGGAAGCGGCTTTTCCTGGTCGGAAAGCCTGACCGGGCCCTGGTTGCTGATGATAAGTACCATGCGGCGATACCCGGCGGGAACCCTGACCTCGCCGGAGAAGGCGTTTTTGTCGACGCCGAGCCACGTGAAAGCCGCGGGACTGCCGTCTCGGGAATCGACGAAGGCGACACCGAGATCGAACTTCCCTGTCCGCGTCGCGGCGCGGGGATACTCGGCGGCGAAATCAATCCGGGTTTTCCCGGGGAAGGAGGCGGTGGAGACCTCGAGTGCGGTCGATGACCACATTTTGACTTTTCCCTTCGCTTCGAAGGGCCCGGAACCGGTAAGCAAGACGGGCTTCAGGGGATTGTTCTTTTCTTTACCGGTCATCTTCATCACTTCCGGATCGAAGGCCAGCGGTGATCCAGGTTCGATGCCCCTGGATCGGTTGAGATACAAGGCCGCGCTGAAATCCCGGAAGAATTCGGGCAGAGGCTTTTTGACGTTGCAGCGCCTGAACGCTTCCGAGACCCCGGTCATTCCACGCTGTTTTCCGTCGACGATGGTCCGGGTCAGGGCCTGCCTGCGGGATTCGTCGATGCAGGCATGGGTGAGCAGGTAGCGAACGAACAGGAAGGCATGGCCGTAATTCGAGGCGTCTTCGGTGTCTTCCCAGTCGGTCAGGTTGCGCGACGGATGGGCGAAGAAATCAGCCATGGTGAACGGGGTGGAGCCGTGCAGGGAACTCGAAAACTCGGCCAGGCCCTCTTCGACCCAGAAGGTTTCCTTGGCATCATGATTCCAATGGATGAGATGCTGGAACTCATGGCTGACCAGGTTCCCCATCATGTCGTCGATATCCTCGATGCGGGCGATGCTGAGGTAGAGCATCTCGCGCTCGTTGCTCTCGGGGCATTTCTCACGTGTGTATTCATCTTCGGGGTCGAAGAACCCGTCCGCCTGCTGGATCTCCTCGAGAAACAGGAGGGTGATCTTCGGCTCGTGGTCGATCCCCGGGGTCCATTCGCTTCCGAACCAGCGGGTATTGGTCGGGTAGATCCGCATATCGAACCAGTCGACGATGCGCTTCAACGCGGCGTCACGGATCTTCTGCCCTTTTTCGACGTAGACCAGGCAGTGCTTTCCGATGGCGACCAGGGTTGCTGCTTTCCTGCCCTTCTTCATCGTATCGAAGTTCTGGACGAAGAAAGTTTCATCATCACCCAGTGTGAACGGCTTGCGATCGGCTTCCTGGATTCTTCCGGACAGTCTGAGCTGCGCTTCATACCGACTTTCCTTCGGGAACGATTCGGCCAGAACGCGAGCCCTGTCCCGCAGTTTTCCCGAACCGTCGCGTAAGGAGGCCGCCTGGATCGGGGAGCTCCAAAGAGCGCAGCAAGGAAGGAGAACGCCGAAAGCAAGATATCTGAACGATGGCCGAACGGACACGATGCGAACTCTCCTGCGGGTGAGAATCCCTTGTATTGTACCCGGCGCCCCCCGGGGGCTGGAAGCCCGGAGCGAAAAAATCTCGCGGGCAGATCGGGATTTCTCCCGGGACCGGTACACCGCGGTTCAGGCGTTCGCGTGGTTGGCCGTCTGAAGATGAAAATAATATTCCAGGAATGAAACAACATCTGGAATATGCGAGCCGGAGGCTGTTTCATCCGAGAGGACGATGCCGTCGAAACCGGCCTTGAAGATATCGTGAAGATGCACGATTTCACTGCGTGAGGGGAGGGGAGTGGCGACCATCGAGCCGAGCACCTCGCCGGCCAGGATTTTCGGCCCGCGCAGGAGGGGAAAGGCCGCGACATACGATTCCTGGAGGCGACCCAGGTCGCGCAGGTCGGCTTCGGCGCCGAGGTCCCCGCGGCACAGCCACGTCTCGTCGAACAGGGCGTCGATCTCGGTGAGCCGGTCGAGCGCCGCCGGCCGTTCGATCTTGGCGGCCAGTCGCCGCGCTCCCGTGAGAGGCCTGAACAGCGACGCCTCACTTCCGTCGAGCACGAACGAGACGGCATACTCGGTGAAAGGAAACGCGTTTCCGATGCGGATAGCCTCGGAATCCCGCTCCGAAAGGCTCACCAGTTCGTACGCGCGGTTCTCGCAGTTGAACCCCTTGTTCGAGCTCAGGGGGCCGGTCCGGATGCACTCGGCTTCGAGCGATGCGGGGTCGCGCCGGCCCGTGATGCGCAGGACGACCTTGCGGTCGTTGAGGTGCACCTCGTCTCCGACGGCGGTTTTTGCGAACACGCTCGCGTGCGGGACGGGGATGATCCCGGGGGAATCCGATGCCCCGGCGAGTCTCAGTTCGACCCGCCCGGGAACCTCCGGCACCGCCGGATACGTCCCGATGCGGACTTTCGCCCCCTGCAGGTCGAGAACGACCGGCAGGACACGCCCGGTATCGTAAAATATGCGTTCGATCGTGGAGAGGCTTTCCCCGAGCCTGTCGCCGGTCATGTGCGACGTGTTCAGCCTGAACCGCGTCGCGACG
>JAGOCE010000288.1 GCA_017998915.1 Candidatus Ozemibacteraceae bacterium | reverse complement strand
TGCTCGGCGGCATCGAAATCAAGGCTGGCCAGCCCCTGCTGGCGGGCGAGTGGCTCAGGAAGTCGCTCTGTCTGAACCAGGACGATCCCACGGCCCGCAAGCTCCTCGCGCGCCTGCCCCCGGCGCCACGGGCGATCCCCGTCGACCCGGCGGCGCTCCAGGACCACTTTGCGCAGATCACATCCAGGCTTCCGCAGTTGCTGTCGCGATTGAAAACGCAGAAATTGCATTACGACAGCGTCCTCGACGAGATCGCCCGTGGTCAGTTCTATAAGGCCCTCGCCCTCGCCGAAGAGTATGAGAAACGGTATCCCGGCGTCGACGGATCGGCCCTGACGTCGCTGTGTGCGCTGTATCTGGGCCGCACGAAAGACGCGATCCAGCTGTATGAGATGGCCCTGACGAAGGCCCCCTGCCACCCGCTTCTTCTGTTCATCAAAGCCATGGTCACCGATACCAGTCCCGAAACGTCGGCGACATCGCGGGCCCGGGCCCTGTATGATCTTGATCGCTGGAAAGAGGCGGAAAAGGCCGCCGACCAACTGACACAGGCGTTTTCCAGATCGGCCGAGGGGCTGCTGGTGCGCGCACGCATTGCCCTCGACCGCATGCAGCCAAGAAACGCCCAGGTGTTTCTTGATCGCGCCGCCCAGCGTGACCCCGACCACCCGGTGCTTGATCTGCTCCGTCTTGATCTTGCGCTGGTGACCGGCGAGCCTGAAAAGGGCGGCGACATCCTGAAACGCGCGTTCCGGCGCGGGTACAATTTTCCGTCGGTCAACCTGAAGGCGGGTCTGCTCGCCGCCGCAAACGCACGACCAGACGAGGTAAAAACGATCATGGATGACGCAGCGAACAGCCTGCCGTTCCTCGACCGTGACGCCTGGTTTCTGTATGTCCAACTCGCCATCATCACCAACAGAGTTCAAGACGCTCGCCGCGCGCTCGATATCTGGGCCGCGCGCCTGCCCCGCCGCAGTCTGGCCTGCTACATGGAGGCACTCTATTGTTTCAAGGTCAGCGATGTCGACAAGGGGCTCGAATGGCTGAAGAAGGGCTTCGCCATGAACCCGGACCACGTCACCGTCCTCAACGCCCTCACCGCGATCCCGGCGCTGAGCCGCGATCCCGTTCTTGCCCAGCAGATCATGACCCGCTTGTCGGCCGCGGAACAGGCGGCCCAGGAAAATCCCGCTCTTCCTCAGCCCGATCTGCCGGAAACGGATGACGGCAAGCCCACGCCACTCCCGCCGGATCCGACCCAGGAACCCTCTCCAGGCGAGGAACCTGCTGCCGAACAGGCGTCAGCCGCTCCCGCTCCGGCCGCCGCCCCCCCCGCGCCCATTGCCGCGGTGATGCCGGAGTTTCCGATGACGGGGCCTTCGGCGAGTTCTGCAAGGTTCTCGATCAAATCCGCAGCCGGCACGGCTCCCAGCCTGCCGGGCATCATGCTCCAGACCCTCGAGATGACGATGAATCGTCTCGAATCACGGCTCGGATCATTGAAAGCCCCCCTCGCGGTCCATCTGGTCCCCGTCTCGGCGATAGGCTCGAGAATTGCCCGCTTCTTCCCCGACAAAAACACTCTCGTCATTTCGGCGCTGTATACCGACCTGGGCGCGGTCCGAAGCTGGATCGCCACCGAATATCCGACCGCCGACGAGGAGAGTTCAATGATCCTTTCCCAGGCACTGCCCGGCTTCGAACTTGCGCGGGAGCTTTCCCGGGCTCTCCTGTTCAGCAGGGCTCCGAAGGCGTTCGCGCCGGAGAGCCACGCTGCCTGGCTTCAGGCCGGCATTGCGGAGATTCTCGGTGGAAGCGACGACGTTTCGAAGTTTCTGCTTCAGACGGTGCAGGCGAGAATCGCCAGCGACGAGGCGCAACTGGTCCAACTGGACAAGGTCGATGACTTGCTCGCCGACGCTTCGGCATCGATCGTCGCACGCGACACGGCGCGGGCCCAGGCATATCTGACGGCCGCGTTTCTCGTGAAGAAAAAACCGGATTTCACCCAGGGAATCGCCGCCGTCGTCACGCTTCTCGAAAAATTGGCAAACGGCTCTTCATTGGATGTGGCACTCCAGGAGGTCTTTCAACTGCCGCGCGCTCAGTTCGAGTCGGGCTGGAAGGAATCGGCATTCTGGAGCCTCCGTCAGGGAGTCCCTTATGAATGGTGATCGCTATGGAACGGCGAGGAACTCTTCGTAACTCGCTGCCGCCAGGGCGGGGTTGAGTTTCTTCTCCTCACCGAGGGTCCGGCTCGGTGCGGGACCATAATCGTGACCCGGGCAAACGATGAGACCGTCGGGAAGCCGTTTTATCCGTTCGAGGCTCCCATACAGCGCCTGCGCATTGCCGCCCTCGAGATCGGTGCGACCGCAGTTGCCGATGAAGAGGGTGTCGCCGGTTATCAACCACCGGCCGTCAACGATGAGGCAGATGCCACCCGGCGCATGGCCGGGCGTATGGATGATATCGACGGTTCCCCTGCCGTCCCAATCGAGCGATGCACCATCGACCGCGTATGCGTCTAATCGTATATCACCATGAATATATCGCTCTGACTCTTTGTGCCCGAGCACCGTCGCGCCCGTCCGGGCTTTCACGGCGGAAGCGGCATTGATGTGGTCGAAGTGGTGATGCGTCAGGACGATGCACGACAGGTTGAGCCTGCGAGCCTTCACCGCGGCAACGATCTTTCCGGCATCGAACGCCGGATCGACGACGATTCCTCTTCCACCGTCCTGGTCGCCGATCAGATAGCAGAAATTTCCCATGGGTCCGACCCGTATCGTTTCGAGAAACATCCCCTCGGCCTCCTTCGGCTGCGCAACGGTAGCAGATTATCCTGCTGGTTTTTCCTTGTTTGCCGCTCCATCGTCCATTATAATGAAAGCAGAGAGAGGCGGCAATTTCCGTCCAGATGAAGAACGTCGATCCGAAATCCGGCATGACGGTTCCCACGGAACTGCACGATGTGGGTATGTACAGCATCGGCATGTATCCGGCGTTCGATGTTTCGGAAATGAGCCATACCGGATGAGTCGGTTTCGCTTCACCCTGATCGCCGCCAGCCTTCTGTTCACCCCACTCTCGGTGCCTCCCGCATCCGCAGATGCCATCCATGAGGCAGTTCGCAGAGGCGATCTCGACCGCGTCATCGATATTCTCAGCCGACACCCCCGCGTCGTCGAGGATCGCGATACCCTTCGCCCCCGGTCCGAAGGACTGCCGATGCTCCAGCAGGCAACGCCGCTGCATTTCGCCGCCCAGTCGGGGAACGTTTCCATCGTCCGCGCGCTGTTGAACGCCGGCGCCGATGTGAACGCGAGGAATCCCCAGAACATCACCCCCCTTCATCTCGCCGCGTGGGATGGAAACGCCGACATCGTCTCCCTGCTGCTCGAGCACGGCGCCGACATCAACCTGAGAAATCACCGCAACGAAGGCATGTCCGCCCTCGACCTCGCCGCCATGACGGGCGCCGCCGATGTCGTCCGCGTCCTCATCGAACACGGGGCCGATCCCCGGCGGGGAGATTCCGTGAACCGGGTCACGCCCCTGCATCTCGCCGCCGCCTGGGACCAAACGCACGCCGCGGATGAACTGGTCCGGGGAGGGGCGGATATCAACGCATGCGATGCCCGAGGGCGCACCCCGCTTCATTGGGTCATTCCGGCAGATCGATCCGGGACCTCTCGCGGCGCGGCGCGACGTGGGTCGCTCGCGATGGCCGGCTGGCTGATTTCCCGCGGAGCTCTCGTGAACGCCGGCGACTCCGAAGGGAAGACCCCCCTCGCGATGGCCGTCGCGGCGAACCTGCCGGATATCGTCGAGGCGTTGAAAAAAGCCGGCGGGCTCGACACGCCCGTTCATTTCGAGGAACTGCTGAACTCGACGGATACAGCCCGGCTCGCCGAGATACTGAAACGCGCCCCTCTGCTGGCGAACGCACCCCTGGCACGCGGCCGGCCGCCCCTCCATGCCGCCGTCGCCGCGGGAAACGCCGACGCCTGTCGCCTGCTCATGGCAGCAGGAGCAGATCCCTTCCGGACATACCGCGACGGAGAGACGGCGCTTCACCTGTGCGCGGCCGTCGGGAACGTCGAGATTCTCGCCATCATCGCCTCGCCGACTGATATATTGAATAGCATAAATGAATACGAGCAGACGCCGCTCGACGTCGCGCAGGCATACGGCCACGCGACGGCGACGGAAGCCATCCGCCGCCTCGGAGGACGGCCGGGCACCCCTACCGGGAAAGTCCTGATCCTGCAACCGGGCGACGAAGTCCAGATCAAGCAGCCGAAGTCGAAGCAGCGGGTGACGCTTCGTGTAGCTAATAATATATCAAGAATCGTTTTTTCCGAAACGACCCTCACAAAGTCAGGACGCCTCTTCGAGGCTCTGAACGGCCGTGACCTGACGGCCGTCCGCCAGACGCTCGAAGACGAACCGCTCGTCTCCAACGTGCCGCAGATCATCGGCAGTTCCACGAACGGCATCACCCCCCTGCACATCGCCGCCGAGTCGGGAGATGCCGCCGCGACAGCCCTTTTGATCATGTTCGGGGCGCGGGTCAACGCGACGGACCGTCAGGGCCGCACGCCCCTGCACATCGCCGCCGAGAAGGGTTACGCCGAAGTGGCGCGCCTCCTCGTCGAACGCGGCGCCGACCCCCGTCGCCCGGACGCATCGGGCTGCACACCGTTCGAGCTTGCGACGGATCCGGAACTGTCGGTCTACCTCGAACGCCAATGAATATTGTCACACACGCTCTTCTCAGTTGGTGCATCGCCCAGCGCGCCTGCGAATCGCGCCGTGACGCGGCGCTCGCCGCGACGGCAGGGCTTCTTCCCGACCTGGACGGCGCGGGCGCCCTGATCGACCTGGTCCGCGGAGGCGAAGCCGAGTATTATTCGGCATACCATCATATTCTCGGCCACAATATCCTCGCGGGCATCCTCATGGCATCGGTCCTCGGAGCCTTCGCCAACCGCCGGCTGCACGTCGCCGCGACATCGGCGGGGCTCTTCGTTCTTCACGTCATCGGCGACATCGCCGGCTCCCGGGGCCCCGACGGCGAGGCATGGGCGATCCCCTGGCTGTATCCCTTCGACGGCACCTCGGTTCTCCTCTGGAACGGCCAATGGGAAGTCAACGCGTGGCAAAATATATTATTCACGATTATTTTAGTATTCCTGTTTTTCCGTCAGGCCCGCGATATGGGCTGGTCGCCGCTTCGGTATGTTTCCGAGCGTGCCGATGAAGCCTTCGTTTCAACCATTCGCAACCGGTTCCCGCCGCCGGCACCTCGGCAATGAACGACGGCGCACAGGAAAAGAAGACCGGCCCAGGACTGTACGTCCATGTTCCCTTCTGTCTTTCGAAGTGCGGATACTGCGCCTTTTACTCGACCCTTCCGACATCCGACCTTGTCACGGCCTATCTCGACAGGCTCGAAACCGATCTTCACACGGAG
>JAGOCE010000287.1 GCA_017998915.1 Candidatus Ozemibacteraceae bacterium | reverse complement strand
GTTCGACGCTTTGCACCTGCAGTAAACGGCAAACGTCCTTTTCACGATCGATCCGGGGGGCGGGTTTCAAACCCGCCCCCATGAATATATATCGATTACTATTTCATGCTTTCGTGACGAGATCGGCTCTGCGGCTCGGTGGCTCCGTGATGCGTTGCTTTCAGATCAACGGGAGTCGGCGGGCACCGAGGCCGGGAGGGAGGCGGGCTTTTCGAGGGGCGGGGCTTCGGGTTCCGGGGCCCAGGGTTCGCGGAAGACCTGGATGCGGCAGTTCTGCGTGTCGAGGACGAACAGGTAGCCGTAGGGACCGAACCGGGCTTCGCGGGGGAGGGAGAACCTGCCGGGCTGGACGCCGAAGCCGCCCAGGATCTGGTCAATGTCACCGTTTTTCCCGATCACCAGGATGCGGTTGTTCCCCGTATCGGCAATCGCGAGGCGCCCAGCACCGTCGCCGTGGATACCCTGCGGATAACGCATTGCGGCGAAGGGCCATTTCTGGAGAACGCGCTTCGTGCGCAGGTCGGCATCAAGCTCGAGCACGCGGTGGTTCCCCGAGTCGGTGACGAACGCGCCGCCGTCGGAAGTCGCCCAGACCCGCACCAGGTCCTTGAACTGACGATCGAACCGGCCCGACATGTGGTGCATGTGACCGGCGCGCTTCACGGGCTTGAGATCGGGCCCGAACATCTGGAGACGGTTCCCCTGGGCGCTCTGGCGCTGGAACGCGTCGAGACCGAGACCACGCAGATACCCCGATCGGGGCTCGCAGACCAGCAGGTTTCCCTGCGTGTCCATGTCGACGCCGAGCGGATGGTGGAAATACCCGTCTTTCCAGCCTTCCTGGCCGAGAATCCACTGCACTTCGCCGTCCAGCTTCACGGCCTTGACGCGGTGGTTGTCGGTATCGGCGATGACCAGCGTCTCGTCGTCCTTCCAGGTGATGCCCTGCGGCCGGTTGAATCGGTCCATCGGCACGTTCGACGCCGGCCTGACGCGCCCCTGGCCGCCCATATAGGCACGGCCCGGCAGTTGGCGCGGCGACCGCACACCATCGGCGTTGTCCGTCTCCCGCCACCGATCGTGTGCATCGTTCGGTGCAAGACTGCCTTCCCAGGGCCAGATATCACCTATCGTTAGCTCTATTTGAAGAGGTTTCACCGACGGCACGGTCGTCGACTCGGGTGTTTCGGGCATCGGAACGCGGATCTTGAGGACGACGACGCGGTTGTTGTCGGTATCGCAGACGGCGAGCCGCTTTCCGTCGGGGGAAACGGCCATCGCCATCGGGTGCATGAGCTGGCCGTCAGCATGGCCCGCGGTTCCCCAGGTGCCGTACAGCCGGAATCTCGGGATCTCATCCCCATCGCCCGCGAAGACCGTGCAGGCAAGCAGCAGGAGTGCGAGGAGAATCCCCGCAGGGACCCGGCACGCCGGATTCCTGCGGAGACGGGCGGCGTTCATCACCTGCACGTGACGGTCGGAATCTCGATCGTCTGGATGACGGCCGGGTTCGCCTGGTGACGGACCATCACGAAGCCGTGGCTCTTCCCGGGCAGGGCGCCCTCGACGACGAGCTTCATCGTGCGCAGGCCGCGGAACGGCACGGTCACGAACTGGATCCGCTCTCCGCCGCCGGACTTCTGGCCGTACAGGAGCTGGCCGCGATAATCAGCAAGGATGTCCTCGGTCTGACGCAGCGAGACCACCGACGGAAGCGCGATGACGGCGTAGTAGTCGACCGGATCGAGGGTCTTGTCGAGCTCGACGAGGATCGTGCGCTCTTCGCCGACACCGATCGAAGCGGCATCGTGACTGACTTTGAAGAAGCCGGTCTTCGTCAGATACTCGCTCATCAGCATCGGACGGTTGTTTTCGATCATCGCGATCGAGTGTTTCGGCGTCGTGAAGCCGGCTTCACCGGATTCCGTCGTGAACTGAACCGGTTTGTCGCCGAGTTTCCGGGTTTCGGCAGACGTGCCGGCGGCTTCGATCACAACATTGCCGGCGGGTTTGCCGGTTTTGTCCTTCGCCATCGTGACGAGCAGGTCGAGGAACTTCACGACCGTCTGCGGGGCGCCGTACACGCCGCCCAGCATCGCGGGGCCCTGGATCAGCCCGGGCTCGCCGGTCAGAATCATGCCGCGCGCAATCGTGCGGAACACCTGATCAAACGACGCATCCTTCTGCAGATACAGCGCTTTCGCATTGAGCAGCAGGTAATAGAGCGAGCCCGTGCGTTCGAAGGCCCGCAGGAAGCGGTAGGTATCGTAGCTCCGGATGAACCGTTCGTCGAACTCCCTGAAGCCGGGGTTGTTCGGGATATCGAGCGCGGGCATCATCTCCTTCACGAACCAGCTCACGACCGCCGAATCCGTGACAGCGCGGTAGACGACCTTGCCGTCGACCACGACCGGAACCAGGTCGCCGCCGGCCGCGCCGGGCGTGAACAGGCCGACCTCTTCCGTCGAAATCTTTCGGCGACCGAGTTCGGCCGCCAGGTCTTCGGAAAGCTTGCCGGCGGTGCGGATCGTGCCGGCGAACTCGGTCTTCAGTGCGGCGTTTCCGGCCAGGGTGTTGCTCACCTGGAGCAGGTTCTTGAGCACCCACACGGACCAGACCGGATTGCCCTCGAGGCCTGGATATGGCCGCATCAGCTTCGTCTGTCTGTCGAAGAACGTCTCGTCGAGGTCTTTGACGGCTTTTTCCATATCAGCCTTTATTGTTGCGCGCAGGCCGTCGTCGTTCAGCAACCCTTCAGCGAAGCTCCGCAGCAGCATGGCTTCGATGGCGGCCATGGCACTCAGCGCCTCGCTGTGGCCAAACCAGGATTTCATCGTGGTCACGATGTTGGCGGTCATCCCGCGCAGGAGCTGGCCGGGATTGGCGAACACACTCACCGTGCGATTGCGCGACACATTGATCTTCGAACCGTCGGAGACGATCAGTTCGGTGAACGTCACCGGGAACTCGCCGGAGTCTCGGATGGCGACCGATCGGCGGTCGACGACGGTTCCGTCGGCCTTCGTCAGTTCGGCGAGCAACTCGCCGCTTTCACCCCCGACGACGGGAATCAGGAACTCCTTGCCGCCGGCCGGAACGTCAAGTGTGACCGGCCTGACAAGACCCGCGCCGGAAACCTTCAGCTTGCCGGCCCCGCTTTCACAGACGGCGAAGACGCGCAGGCTGACTTCGGCATTCTTCAGGAGCATCGACGGAGCGCTCACTTCGACGTTTCCGCCGCGGCGGCCGACATCGATATCGCCGATCGATTCGAGATAGTCGAACCCGGACATCGCGACGAAACGGGCCTTGCACCGGCCGCTCTGGGGAGGCATCGTGACGGTGACTCGCGCCCGGCCGGCGGCATCCGTCTTCACGAGTTGGCAGAAGACGACCTTCTTCTCGCCTTCGCGCACCGCTTCGGGATTTTCCGCTTCCGTGCCCGGTTCATCCGAAGGCTGGGCGCCCGGCATCGCCGACGCGCCGCCCAGCACCATCGGGGCGGGAGCGCCGGCCATCTCCATATCCGCCATCTCCTCCTTCGCCGAGAAGACGGCGTTCATTGAGGGAGCCGGCGGAGCCGCCATCACTTTCATCTTCATCGTGCTGCGCCTGACGCGAATGCCGGTCTGGTCTTCCCAGCGGGAGAGCCCGGCCGATGCGTTCCGGAACGAGTCGCCGGTCGCCGAGATCAGCGGGTCCTTCGGGCTTCGATCGGCGACGCGGTTGTCGAACACTTCGAGGATGCCCCAGACCGAGCGCGGCTTTCCGCTCGCGCGGTCGAAGGTTTCTATACTTACATCTATTTTCTTTTCGGGGCCGGCCTGTTTCGGCGCATCGAGTTTCACGCGCAGGGAGCTGGGAGTGAAGATCATCGCCCAGGCCTGGTGCAGGGTCTTTTCCTGCTTCTTCTCTTCGTTTTCCTTCATTTCCCAGCCGCCGATGGCGACGAACGAGTAGGGGCCGGAAACCGAGAACGTCACGTCCTCGCCACGCCTGAGTCCGTCGGCCATCGAGAGTTGTTCGACGGCGAAACTGCCGTCGGCCTTCGGAACGAGCCGCCAGGCTTTCACGCCTTCCAGGTCCGCTTTCGCCGTGATCTTCACGGCGCCGTCGTCGCCGGTCATGGCCGAACCGAGCTCGAAGGCGGCAGTCTTGTCACCGTCCTCCTTGAGCAGGTAGATGTCTCGGCCGGGAACCGCGACGGTGTTCTCGTAGGGCGCCACCGTGGCCTTGAACAGGTTCGTGAAGCCGGACGAGATCAGGCTGACCTGGCGCTCGACGTGGCCCGATCGGCCAAACAGGTTGCGCACATTGCCCTTCTCGGTGACCACTTCGAGCTCGAAGGGGCCAGAGTGGCCGCCTACATCGAGCACGGCCGCCAGCTCGCCTTTCTTCATCGTGTATTCGATGGACGGGCCCGCCTCGCAACCGTTGCAGCCGGGGAGCATGCAGCGGGTCTTGAGCGTCACGTGACCTTCGAACGGCTTGTTGAAGACGCGCAGTTCGTTCTTCACGTTGAGCCCGTTTCCCCAGCGCGCGCCGACGCCGGCGGCATTGCCCAGGAACCAGCCCGCCTTCGCCTCCTCCAGCGCTTGGGCATTCGTCAACTGCTGGAACTCGTAGGCGAACGAGACGGCGCCGAGGGAGCCCTCGACGACCGCGAACGTCGCATCCCCCTTGAAGCTTCCGTCGGCGGTCTGGACTTCAACCCGGTATTCGCCGACTTCGAGCGGCTTCTTCGCGCCGCTCATGATCGTCTCGATCAACAGACCGCCATCGTTGAGCGTGAGTTCGCCCAGATCGCGCGGGGCCGCATCCTTGCGGCTGAGGATCGCCTTGATCTTCTCCATCGGCCGGGCCGGCATCGCGACCTTCAGGTGCACGTCCTCGTTCGGCCAGAACGTCGGCTGGTCGACCGTCACCGAGACGAACTGGAGGCTGAACCGCTCCGCGACGCCGGGCGCGAGACCGGAGATTTCCTTCTTTCCGGTATCAACCTGGAAGACGCCCTGCGTCTCGCCGCCGTTCATGATTTGCGAGGCGACGACGGGCAACACCAGCCCGATAGCTGCCGCGATCGTCACCGCGATCCATCCGAAGCGCATCATACGAACCTCCTCAGTTCTTTTGCGGGTTTTCTCCCGTTTTCAAACACCAGCCGCCATCCCTTGTACCATACCGGGCACCGGATGTGAAATCCGACCCCCGCCGTCGATCCAGAACGAACGATGTTCCATACGGATTGACGATCATTCCGTCTCGAACGCGCCGGCTTCGCCTGATATTATATATTTATTATTACATAAATAGCCGGATAATAAAGAGAAGCAACCGGTAATTTACGATCCACCGTTCGAGAGGCGAGCCGTCCGGCGAGGGCGGAGGCGGGAACTCGATGTCGAAATCGAGCGGATCGAAGCCGGCCGCCGCACACGCCGCGAGAAACTGCTCCTCGGCGGTCTTGCCATATTCACCGTCGATATACCCATGGCACACGCAGAATATCGTTCCGGTGCCCAGAAT
>JAGOCE010000286.1 GCA_017998915.1 Candidatus Ozemibacteraceae bacterium | reverse complement strand
CTGCTGGTGATGATGACGCTGGGAACCTACTCGCTCTTTCGCGCATGGAGAGAGCCGTCGGCCGCGTTGTTCCGAAATGCCGGAGCTGCAGGCTTGTTCGTCCTTGCCTCGCTCATCCATGCCGATTTCGTGGGCGTCGGCTGGTTCTACCGGTACGAAGCCTATCTGATCGCGGTCGGGATGACGACGGCACTGCCGGCGTTCGTGAACGTGCTGTGTGCGTTCATGACGCCACGGGACGATCGGCAGACGTTTCACACATTCATCTTCGTTGCGATCGTCATCATACTGTTCTGGCCGTTCATCACCAGGTCGGTGTCTTCCCTGGTCGATACCCCGCTTGCATACCGGAATATCGGCGACCAGCAGATGCAGCTGGCGCGGTTTCTCGCCGCGAAAGGTACCGGAAAGGTCGTGGCGCTGAACGATATCGGGGCTGTCGGCTATTATTCCGACACGCCGATACTCGATCTTTTCGGACTGGCCAGTCCCGAGGTCTACCGCGTCCGGATCCGTCACGAGTATTCCACGGAGACGATCGACCGTCTCGTCAGGCAGGCCGGTGCGGAAACGGCGATCCTGACCCCCGACTGGTACAGAATGTTCGGCGGCATTCCCGCCTCCTGGACGCAGGTGGCGACGTGGAAGATCGAAAACAACATCATCTGCGCCAGCGACGCGGTCTCATTTTACGCGATCGAGCCCGATGCCCGGGAAGACCTTGAACGCCGGCTGAAAGAGTTCGAGCCGAGCCTGCCGTTCGACGTGAAGGCGACGTTTACCGGCAGTTCCGGGAGGTGACGGGCCGTCTGAACGACACCTTGGCGCCGACGGCTGCCTCTCCCGTTCTGCGGGCCGGTTCAGCCGGGGCTCCAGGAACGCCAGGGGTTCCCGGCCAGGCTGGAATTGTAGTAGCGGGAGTCGCCCGTCACTTCCCGGCCTGCCCAGGGCGGTAGCTCGATTCGCGTGTAGTGATCGGGAAGCTCTATTTCTGCAACTATTAAACCTTCGTTCTCGCCCGTGAACTCGTCGATCTCCCATCTCCAGCCGGCGAACTCGACGGTATACCGCGTTTTCTCGATCAGCGGCTTTACGCAAAGACGGTCGAGCATCTCCCGGGCGTCGGCGGTGGGGATCTCATACTCGTATTCCGCCCTGGCCGCGCCGGCGGATTCCCCCTTGATGGTGAGAAACCCCTGATTGCCGGCGATTCTGACGCGGACGGTCCGCTCTTTTGCCGTAGAAAGATATCCCTGACAATAGAATATCCCCCGGGCGCCCTCGCGCCATGCGTCTCCGGCGACCAGAAACTTTCGTTCTATTTCGATGCCCATATCCGATCTCCAATTGTGGCAGGAAATCCGACGCAGAGCAAGAGTTTCCTGTTGCAATTGCCGGTCCGGCACGGTACAGTGAGGTTTCGAGCACGTCCGCCGACGCGGTTGGAAACATGCTGAAGACGATCGATCGCTACATTTTTGCCGAGCTCCTGCAGCCGTTCCTGTTCGGAATGGCGTTTTTCGTCGCGATCTGGCTGATCGACCTGATGATGGAACTGATCAACCTCATCTTCACGAAGGGCGTGCCCCCCTCGGTCGTTTTTCTGTTCTTCGTCTATAATCTTCCGCCCACGCTCGTCATCAGCTTCCCCATGGCCATTCTGCTGGGCACGCTCGTCGCGTTCGGGCGCCTCTCGTCTGACTCCGAGGTCATCGCGATGAAGGCGGGCGGATACAGTTTCACGCGTATCGCGATGCCGGCCGTCATCGCCGGAATCGCCGTCACGGGGGTCACCTTCCTGTTCAACGAGAAGGTGGTGCCGGTCGCGAACGACAAGTTCAGCAAGCTGTTCAGGCGTGAGGTGACGCTCAAGCGGCCGCTTCCCAAGATCGCTGCGAACCGGTTTTTCGAGGCCGGCCCCGGCCGGAAGTTCTTCGTTCAGGAGTTCGACAAGGAAACCCGCGACATGTTCGGGGTCATCATGTACGAGGGCCAGGCGAAGAACTACCCGCGGGTCATCGAGGCCGCGAAAGCCCGGATCTCCGACGGAAAATGCGTGTTCTGGAACGGCCGCATCTCGGATCTCCGCAGCTCCGGCGCCGATTATCACTACACCTACTTCGACACGCTCGACTACCCGATCGACACCCATTACGTCAATCCCGACGACGTACCAGACAACAAGGATCCCCGCAGGATGAACCTGGGCGAACTCTACGCCTACATCCAGGACCTTCAGGGGAAGGGGCTGACCGGCAAGGCCCTGAAACAGAACTGGATCGAGTTCTGGACGAAGACCTCGATTCCGTTCGCCAGCCTGATCTTCGTGCTGCTCGGCGCGCCCCTCGGCACGCAGACGAGCCGCTCCGGCACCAGCATCGGGATCGGCATGTCGGTCGTCATCATTTTCCTGTATTACGTCTTTTTTGCCGCCGGAAAAGCCTTTGCCACCGGTGGTTACGTGTCGCCCTTCGTGGGCGTCTGGCTGCCGAACTTCATCATCGGCAGCATCGGCGTGTGGCTGATCATGCGCTCCAAGGCCTGAGCCGCCGCCCATCCCGGCATCCCCCGCGGGTGCCCGAGTCCCAGGAGACCGTTCGTGAAAAAGCCTCTGACCGCCCTGATCGCAGCGAAACTGACGGAAACGGTGCGCCGGTACGGCGTCGACCCGGCAGGCGTCTTCGACCTCCAGGTGCCGCCCGACCGTTCGAAAGGCGACTTCGCCCTGAACACCGCCATGCGCCTGGCGAAGCCCGCGAAGAAGCGGCCGCTCGAACTCGCCGAGGAGATCGCCGCGATCCTCCGGACCGAGGCCGACTGGTTCGATCGCATCGAGGTTGCGCCGCCGGGGTTCATCAACATCTTCCTCAAGACCGCCGTCATCGGCCGCGTACTCGCCGAAACCGCGAAGCGGGACGATCTGGGTGTGCGACGCGAAGACAGAGCCCAGACCGTCGTCATCGATTATTCGAGTGTCAATATAGCGAAGCAGATGCATGTCGGCCATCTCCGGTCCACCATCATCGGAGACGTGCTTTCACGCGTGCTCGAAGCCCGCGGTGAAAAGGTGATCCGCCAGAACCATCTCGGCGACTGGGGCCTGCCCATCGCCATGGTCATCTGGAAAGCCGGACCGCTCCTGCGCGAGATCGAAGGTCGCGGCGTGGCGGTCGAATCCGAGCTGACCCTCGCGAAGCTCGAAACGCTGTATCGCGATGCGACGGCCGCCTGCAAGGAAGATCCGGCAGCCGCCGCTACGTGTCACGACATTCTCGTGAAACTCCAGAACGGCGATGAACAGCTGCTTCGCGACTGGCACACCGTGACCCGCGTCTCGATGGCCGAAGTCTACCGCATGTACGCCGAGCTGGGCGTCAAGCTGGCCCCGGAGCACGAGTGCGGCGAAAGCTTCTATCGCGACCGCCTCGCGGCGGCGGTGGAAACCGTGAAACAGGCCGGCCGTCTCGTCGAGTCGCAGGGCGCCCAGTGCGTGTTCCTCGAGCATTTCAAAGCGAAAGACGGCAGCCCCCTTCCCGTCATCGTCCAGAAGTCCGATGGCGGCTATAACTACGAGACGTTCGATCTGGCTGCGGTGATCTACCGCGTGAACGAACTGGCCGCCGACCGCGTCATCTACGTGACCGACGCCCGCCAGGCCCTGCATTTTGCGCAGGTGTTCGATGTGGCGGCCGTCTGCGGCTGGACGAAACGGGCCGACGGCAGCGCCGTCACCTTCGAGCACGTGCCGTTCGGGAGCGTGCTCGGCGAGGACAACAAGCCTCTCAAGACGCGCAGCGGCGAGAATGTGAAACTTTCCGACCTCATCGCCGAAGCCGTCGACCGTGCCTACGCCACGGTCTGCGAAAAGAACGCCGATCTTCCCGAAGAGCAGAAGCGCCGCGTCGCAAAGGCGGTCGGCATCGGCGCCGTAAAATACGCCGACCTGAGCCAAAACCGTAACAATGACTATATATTCTCGTTCGATCGCATGCTCGCCCTGCAGGGGAATACTGCGCCGTATCTGCAGTATGCGCACGCACGCATCTGCTCGATCTTCCGCAAGGGGGGAATCGCGGATGCCGAGAACCTTGGCGATCCCGTCCTCGTCGAGCCGGCCGAGCGGGCGCTCGGTGTGAAGCTCCTTGAATTCGCGGACGTCGTCGCCTCCGTCGAGGCCGATTTGCGCCCACACACGTTGTGCACGTATCTGTTCGATCTCTCGACGGCGTTCTCGAGCTTCTACGACCAGTGTCCGGTGCTCGTGGCGTCCGACCCGCAGCAGCGCAGATCGCGCCTCGCCCTGTGCCGCATCACGCGGCGAACCCTGGCGCTCGGCCTTGACCTGCTGGGCATCGAAGCGCCCCAGGAGATGTAAGCCATGCCGGTCTGTCCAACCTGCGCCCAGCCGAACGAGCCCAACCGTCGTTTCTGCGGTTCGTGCGGAGCCCGTCTCGAGCCTTCCGTCGAAGGAACGCCCGGATCCGGTCCGCAGCCTGCGTCCCGGGGCCACGCGCCCGGCGTCGTCACTCCCGCCGAGCTCGAGGCCTTGACGGCCGAGGTGAAGCGGTCGCCGACCTCACCCGACGCGTATCTGCGCCTCGGCACGGCCTTGCTCGCCACGGGAAAGGGCGAACGAGCGTTTTCGACCTTCCGGGCGGCAAAGGCCATCGCGCCGAACGATGTCCGCATCCATCGCCTCGGAGCCGAGATCCTCGAAACCCTGGGACGACACGACGAGGCGTTGGCCGCGCTCGATACGGTCGTGAAGCTGAGCCCGGGCGGCGATATCGAGGCCGACCTCCAGGCCGCCAGGCTCCTCCATGAGTCCGGACGGCGCCAGAAGGCGCTCGAGCGGCTTCAGCGGCTGCGGGACGCAGCTCCGCGCAAGCCGGAGATCCTCCTCAGACTTTCCGAAATCGAACTGAGCCTCGGGGATGCGGTTGCGGCTCAGGCCGATCTGACCGCATATCGCAAGCAGACCGGTGAGTCGCGCGACATGTTCCTCCTGCTCGGTCAGGCGATGATGGCCCAGTCGTTCCATGATGGCGCGATCCGTCATTACCGGGACGCCTTGGCGAAATTCCCGGATGATTTCGAACTCCGACTTGGCCTTGGCCGCGCATATCTCGGAAGCGGTGAGCGCGGCCAGGCGATGCTCGAGTTCGAGCGGGCCCTGGCGGCGGCCCCGACGAGAATCCCGGTTCTTCTCGAGATGGGCCGTCTCTATGGCGACATGGGGATGGAGGAAAAAGCCGAAGAGCTGTTCGAACGGATCCACCGGCAGAACGTGCGTGACGGCGAGGTGTTTTTATCGTTGGCGGAATATTATCAGAAAAAACGCCGGCCGGGTCGGGCGAAAAGCGAGCTCGAACGAGCCCGCAGCTGCAGCCCGCATCATCCCGGGATCGTCCGGATGCTGTGCGAGATCCTCGAGGCCGAAAACGACACGGCGAAAGCCCTTGCCGAGTATGAGCGGTTTCTCGAAAGCGTTCCCGGAACCGTCTGGGCGCTGGAGGGCGTCATCCGCTGTGCCCGCCTCCAGGGCGG
>JAGOCE010000285.1 GCA_017998915.1 Candidatus Ozemibacteraceae bacterium | reverse complement strand
CCGCTGCGGCGACACTCGAAGGATTCAAGGGGAAGGTGCTCTCGGATGCGAAAACCCTCTTCCAGACGATGGAAGCCAAGCGTGCTCTCCAGGACATCCAGGACGCGCTCGGCGCCTATGCCGGTTTCAAACGCGCCATCAACACGGCTGACCGCACCGTCTACGAGGCACAGGAAAAACTCGACGCCGAACTCGCCGCCAGGACCAGCTTCCTCAAGGTCGAACTCAAATCGCTCACCGAGCAGAAGCTGAAACAGTTCCTTGCCGCCGAGCCCGGCCTCGAAAAATACACGTATTTCCTGAACGACATCGCCAGGTTCGCACCTCATCTGCTTTCCGAAGAAAAAGAAAGCATTCTGTCGGAACTGGCTCCCGATCTGTCAAGCTGGCAGAGCGACATGTTCCAACGCGTCTTCGACCGGTATCCCTTCCCCTCGATCGAGTCGGAAGGCAAGAAGCAGAACATCCACATCGGCTTCGAAGGCCTTATGCGGGCCCCCGAGCGGAAGGTGCGTGCCCAGACGTTCCGGATGTATTACGACTTCTTCCGGCGTCATGCAGATCTGCTCGCGTTCGCGCTCCGCCGCGAAATGAAGGCCCTGAATGCCGTTTCCAAGATGCGTGGCTTCGAGACGTATTATCACCAGTCCCTGTTCGGCATGTACATGAGCCGCCCCGAGATCGACGCCTTCTACGGCCGGCTCGAAGAAAACCTGCCGCTGTACCATAAGTACCAGAACTGGCGCATCGAGAGCCTGAAGAAAGACCTTGGCGTCGACGATGTCGACATCTGGGACATGGAAATGACCCCCTCGAACGCCACGTCGCTCCGCCTCACGATCGACGAGGCCTGCGATGCGCTGAGCAAGGCGCTCGAACCACTCGGCACCGAATACGCCACCGAAGTGAAGAAGCTGCTCGATCCGAAGAACGGCAAACTCGACGTCTGCGGCGGCCCCAACCGCGACCAGGGCGCGTTCTGCATCGGCAACTTCGGCTACTTCATGGACAACTTCCAGGGCTTTTTGAACGACGCCTCGACGCTCGCCCATGAGGCAGGCCACGTCATTCACTACCAACTCGTGAAGAACCGGCACACCTCGCTGATGTTCGGCGAAGGCCCATCGTTCATGACCGAATCGTTTGCGATGTTCAACGAGTGGATGCTGCGCGACCACCTGCTCGCGACGGTGAAGGACCCGGCCGTGCTTGCCGGCATTCGCTGGGACATGGTCAATGAGATGATGTATCTGTGGGAAATCGCGCGCCGGGCCAAGTTCGAGATGGTTTCCTACGACCGTATCGCGACCGGCGAGATCACCGACGAGAAGGGCTTCAACAAAGCCTGCACCGATGTCGGCAAACAGTATGACATTTTCTTCGCGAAGCACCCCGAACTCGACTACCACTGGATGCGCAAGCACCACTACTGGTCGGTTCCCGGTTACTACATCAACTACGTCGTGGCCCACATGCTGGCCCTCAAATACTACTCGATGTATAAAGAAGACGCGGCCGGTTTCGCGCCGAAATACGTCGCCATGGTCTCGAACGGATTCGATCGCCCCGCGACCGCCCTGCTCAAGGATTTCCTTGACATCAGTCTCGATGATCCGAACCTGCTGAAGGGCGTCTGCGACGTGATCTCCGACCGTTTCAACGAGCTTGCGAACCAGGAGAAGTGAGCAATGACGAACACCTGCGGTGAAACCCTCAAAAAGTCCGTTCTCGAGCGGTTCTGTCGCTACGCTGCCCTCGGCACCCAGTCGAAGGAAAACGTCGATTCGCTTCCGAGCACCCCGGAACAGTGGGAACTCGCGAAAATGCTCGAAAAGGAACTGAAAACCCTCGGGCTGAAGGATGTCAAACTCGACGCCCAGTGTTACGTGTATGGAACTATACCATCAAATATAGAAGGACCGTCGGCCGCGAAGATCCCCGCCGTCGGCTTCATCGCACATGTCGATACGTCGCCCGCCGTACCCGGCATGATCGTCAAACCCGTCGTTCATACGGGATACAAGGGCGGCGATCTGAAGCTGCCTGGAGACCCGAACGTCGTGATCTGCGCCGACAAGAACCCGCGGCTGAGCCAGTATATCGGCCGCGATATCATCACGTCCGACGGCACGACGCTGCTGGGGGCCGATGACAAAGCCGGTGTCGCCGCGATCATGGCCGCCGCCGAATATCTGATGATGCATCCCGAGGTGAAACACGGCGCGATCAAGATCTGCTTCACGCCTGATGAGGAAGTCGGCCGCGGGGCTGACGGCTTCGACGTTCCCGGCTTCGGTGCCGCGTTCGCCTACACGATCGACGGCGAGCAGGAAGGGGAGCTGAGCGACGAGACGTTCAACGCCGCATCGGCCACCGTCACCTTCCACGGCAAGAACGTTCACCCCGGCTTCGCGAAAAACGTGATGGTCAATGCGCAGTATGCGATGGCCCATTTCATGTCCCTGTTCGCGATGGAACCCCGTCCCGAAATCACCGCGGGCCGCGAGGGATACCTGCATCCCTATGATTCGAACGGCAGCGAAGAAGTCTCCGTCGTGAAAGTCCTGATCCGCGACTTCGAGCTCGATTCGCTCGAAGCCCGGAAACAGCGCATCCAGGAGATGGCCGAGGCGACGCGCAAGGCGTTTCCGAAGGTGCGGGTCGACGTCGATATCAAGGACAGCTACCGAAACATGAAGGTCGCTCTGGTCGAACACCCCCATGTTGCCGATATCGCCCGCGATGCAATGACGAAGCTCGGTATCGAGATCGTCTACCGGCCGATCCGCGGTGGAACCGACGGGGCGAGGCTGACCTTCAAGGGGCTTCCGTGCCCGAACGTCTTCTGCGGCGCCGAAAATGCCCACAGCCGCGAAGAATGGGTCGCCGTCGACGCGATGGCCCGCTCGGCAGCGACGGTCCTCGAAATCGTCGGCATCGTCAGGGACAAATACTCCGCTTCCAATTGATCCCCGGTGTAGGAATAACACCCGTTTGCCCTGAGGGATCGAAGGGTGAGAGATATTTCGTGCTTCGATACTCGGCACGAACGGCAGCGAGTGTTCATATATGATCGTCTTCCTCGAGTGACGAGCAGGAACCGATCAGTCAGCAAAAAAACCGCCCGGGTGACCGGGCGGTTTTTTCATCGAACGCGATTCGATCAGGTATAGAAAATGTACGGATTTCTTCGGTGATACACTTCGACGAACTGTGAGCGCTCATCGTTCGTGGTGTAACTGCGAAGCTCTTCGAAGAACGTGTTTACCGCTTTCTTTTCTTCTTCGCCCTGCGTGGCGCGCTGGATCTCGGAAATGGTGTTCATGACGCTTCCCGTGAGTTCGGTGCGACTGGCGTTGGTTCCCTCGGTTTTCATGATGTCGGAGATCGACGCCACGAATGCAGACTGCTGTTCGGGTGCGTTCAGGGATGTGAGCGTTTTCATGAACGACGTGGTGTTGCCGCCGGCATTCGCAACCTGGCCGGCCGTGGCAAAGGCAGAATTGAACAGGCTGGTGTCGGCTTCCCGGATATCGCGGAGCCCTTTCATGATCGTGGGTGTGTCGGTGCTGTACCAGTTTTTTGTGAGTTCGGTCGTGAACGCACGAAGCCCCGCCTGGGCTTCCCCGTTCGTGCCAAGCGTACTCGCGAACTGGCTCACCTGAGTTCCAGCGGCGGACAGGGACGCGAGCGCGCCGCCGGAGGTGAAGGACGTTCCGAGCAGAGAACCCGCCTGGGACTGTTGTTCCGGGGTGAGAGACTGGATGCTTGCCGCGAGCCGGCTTGACTGCATGGCGGTGCCGGCGCTCAGCGTGGTTTTCTGGATCGCGAGCGTCTCTTTGAGCCCGGTCAGCAGTGATGCCTGTTGACGATACCGTTGAAGAAGAATATTCGTCATCGCATCCATACAATTTTCCCCTCTTCCTATAAATATATGTAAACATAGCCTTCTTGTCTATATGAGGTCTCGAGATTACCCCCGTTTGCCCTCACCCTGTCGAAGGGCGATAGCCTTATTCGTGCTCCGACAGAGTCCGCAGAAACGGAAATACCAAGGTTGGCGAACGACATGAAAGTCCATGCGCATCCCCATTCCGGACAAAGAATTGGCGCGACAAGGAAACTTCAGGATTGGTATACTGCAACAGGATCTTCACCCTCGTCGGCAGGAAGTTCCGGTGGGGAGGAGAGCTCAAACAAAATATATGTATGTTGAGAGGTTTGCATGAGCAGCAGAGATGTCATATCAGGCGCAGTTCGAGATTCGGGACTGATATTTCTGATCTTGGGGGTTGTGTTCCTTCTCGTCGGGATTCCCCTGCTGATCGTCGGCGGCATAGGTCTTTACGAGCAACATCGCAGTGGCGCCTGGAAACCAGTTTCGGCGTTCGTCGAAAAAGTCGATTGGCTCGAGGAAGATTCCGATGAAGGGACAACCTACCAAGTCACCGGCGCCTATCGATATGAATGGAACGGCAAGACGTATCGGAGCGAGCGGATAACCTTCGGTTCGACGAGTTCCAGCGACAAATCTTCCTGGCAGTCCTTGTATGATTCATTCAAGGCGAGCAGGGATGGCGGAACCCCGATTACCGTCTACGTCGATCCCGACTCGCCGGCAAATGCGATCGCAAATCGCGACATCACGCTGGGAATGATCCTGTTTTCATTCATCGGATCGATCTTTTTCACCCTCGGTACGATGTTTGCCGCGGCAGGCGTCTGGAGTTTTCTTCAGAAACGTGCTCCGGCAGATTCTCAACGTCCTTGGATCGGTGACGGCCCGTGGCAGGAGTTTCAGGTCAGGAGCGGCGACTGGATCGACGTTCTGCTGTCCTGGGTGGTCGCGATCTGCGTCACCCTGTTCGAAAGCTTTTTCGCCGCTCTCATGATGAAGGACCCTTCGACGCCCCTGCCGGTGAAAGGGTTCCTCGGCTTCTTCATCATCGTGGCGTTGTTATTGATATACAACGCTATATATGTTACGTTGCGCCGGTTGAAATACGGCGATTCGATACTTCTTCTCTCGCAGATGCCCCTCGTCCCCGGCAGTTCGTTCGACGCCGTCGTCGTGACGAAGCGTGCCTTGAAACCCGAGGACGGCTGCAAGGCATCGTTGCGCTGTGTCTCGGTCGTGCGACGACGGAAATCGACGGGCACGCGTCAGAAAGTGACCTACGACGAAGAAATCATGTATGAAAAAAGCGTCATCGTACGGGCAGATATCAGTGCCGCTCGAGACGAGCGTTCAGCGATTCCCGTCCATTTCGAAATACCCGGCCACATCCCACCGAGGTTTCTTCAGGACTACCCGCAGATCCGGTGGAAACTTATTCTCGAAGCGGAGACGGCCGGTATAGATTATTTCGCCGAGTTCGATCTTCCGGTCTATATCGTAACGGATCCCACGATGATCCAGTACAGGACGACCGAAATCTAATTTTCGCCGAAGATTTCACAAGTGTGTTACATTTCATACATGGAAACGAACGCCGAATCCCGAACTGCCGGAACGGTTCCGGATGACTTCGGAATCCTTCCGGTCGAATTCCGGCCTGGCTT
>JAGOCE010000284.1 GCA_017998915.1 Candidatus Ozemibacteraceae bacterium | reverse complement strand
GTATCTGGCGAGCGGATACCTTCGGCATGCAATCTTCCCCGCTCTGCCGGCGACGGATACCGCAGAGGATCCCAGGTGGGCACCAAGTCCCGACGTGGTCTTCTGCCTTGCCTCTGCCGCCGCGCTGATGCTTTCCTGGAGCAAACTTCCCTCGACCCTCGTCGCCGTCGCCTGGGGCCTGTTGTGCCTCATCCAGCTGGAAGCCGGACTCCGAAGGCCGTTTCCCAATCTTCGGAAGATGGGGCATCTCGTCGGAGTCCTCGCTTTCTGTCGCCTGTTCCTCTCGAACCTCGCGACGGATGGCGAGACCGCGGGAATCTCGCACCGCGTGCTGACGATCGTGCCCATGATCGTTCTTTATTTCCAGATATTCCTGCGATGCACCGAATCAGGGGCTCAGGAGATCTGCGGAGACGGCGAGCGGACTTTCAGCCGGACCTATCTGTACCTACCGGTCATTCTTCTGGTCGCCCTGGCGCGGTTCGAACTCGGCCGGGGCCTTGCCACGCCCGCCTGGGCGATGATCGCCCTGGCCCTTCAGCTCATCGGAACCAGGTGGAAACTGGTCGATTTCCGGCGGCAGGCCGTGGTCCTTGCGGCTCTGACGGCCGTTCACGCGTGGGGCACCGATCTCCGTTCGATCGAAGCCGAAGGGATATTGGCCGATCCGCTCTTCATCGGCCTGGTGACGATCGCCGGGCTGTTCGCCTGTCAGGCGACCGCTTCTCGTGAAGAAATCAGGCGGGTACAGGATTTTGAAGGTCCGCCCACCGGGGTCGGCGACGTCCTGGAAAACAGGGCCCGCCTGTTTTTCTCGCTTTCCGGCTCTTTCGTGCTGACCTTCCTGCTGTATCTGAAAATTTCCGGAAGCCTCCTCTCCCTGGCGTGGGCGTTCACCGCCGCTCTGATGCTCGTATTCGGGTTCATGTTTCGTGAAAAACCGTCGAGATACGCCGGGCTGATCCTGATGGGCGTCTGCCTCGTGAAACTGTTCTTCCATGACCTGCGTTTTCTGGGGGTGCCCTTCCGCATTCTCTCCTTCGTCATCCTGGGGCTGGTTCTGATGGGCATTTCATGGGTCTATTCCCGCTACCAGGACAAGATTCGCGAATACCTGTGAGAGCCCGGAGGCCATGATCATATATGAAAAACTATAGAACGTTTGTGGTTCTCGTCTTGCTGGCCGGTGCGGCCGGGCTGGTCATGCTCGGCAACCGGGACGACCGGGCGGATCTTTCCTCGGTCATGGAAATGGTTTCCGACGCACAGCAGGATATCGCCAAAACCCCCAATACCCTGCTCAGACTTTCCGACCCGGAGGAAAACCAGCTCGGGCTGAAGCTCCTCGGTGACCGTCCCTTCCGGGGAGGGGAACTTCCGGCTCTTGCCTCCTACGTCGCCGCCGTCGCCGGCCCTCTCCTGACGCATGTCAAGCGCCCCGGAATCGCCTACCGGTTTCATGTCATCGATTCGGACGGTATCAACGCGTTCGCCATGCCGGGCGGGCAGATCTTCGTCCTGCGCGGCCTGATCGACTTCGTCGCCAACGAAGCGGAGTTGGCATCGATCATCGGTCACGAGATCGCCCACGTCGATCTTCGTCACTGCGTCGACATGTACCTGATGGAAGTCTGGATGAAGAAAATGGGCCGGACGCGATCGATTCTGAAACCCGGGGATATACTGGTCGAAATATCCGGAATGGGGGCTCTGTATGTCACTCGCCTGATGCAAAGCGGGTATCGGAAATTCCAGGAATACGATGCGGACGCGGAAGGGCTCAATTTCATCACCAGGGCCGGATATCAGCCGGCCGCGTCCGCGAGCGCCATGAAGCGCATCCAGGATAAATTCGATGCAAAGGGGACCAAACGTCCAGCACCCGCCAACCCGATCGATGAACTGGCGCGGGCGACGGAATCGGTAGCCGGAGAGTATTTCCGATCCCATCCCCCCACGGACGAGCGGGTGCAGCGCTTGCGCGCGAAAGCCGGCAGCGGAGGGATTTCCGAAGCCGGATACCGAGGAATGGAAAATCTTCGCCGCCGCATCGCCCGATCGCAACAGGAATTTCCCAACGAACGTTGAAGCTTCTGCCTGACGATTCGCAGGACGGGGCCGCCTCCATGATCCGGCCCCGGGTTGTCTTTATTTCTTGGCTTTTCCGTGCACTTTCAACAATTTATGCGCATTCTGGTGACGTGATACCAAATTCGATGATTAGCTTGGGATTACCGTATCATGTCACCAGAACTCGCAGAGCTCAATTATTCGTTAGGTAAGATGCATGCATGAGCGGATGGCTCGTCTGTCTTTACCGTTGGAAGAGACGTTTTTCCCGGTCTCCCAAGACGTCAATCGGGGATTTCAGAAGAAGACTGGGGGTCCGTGCCAGGTGACGATTACATAGCCCTTGGCGCGGGTGGTGGCGACGTAAAGAATGTCGCGGTCATCCGGAAACCGCACGCGGAAGGTTTCCATGAAACGTCGTGAAAAGAAGCTTAGCCAGGAGATCAGCGGTTCCTGTTCGCGCGGCGACAGGTCGGTGCAGCGGTTCTGCACTCTGCACGCCGCGGACTCGAACCTATCCAATAGAATAAGATATATATCATGAGATTGGGCGGAGGAGCCGGCAGTTTCACAGCCCGAGACGGTGATGATCGGCGTGTGAACGTAGTGGCTCCCCCGATAGGAGGAGGGGATCAGCGAAGCGCGCGGAGGATGCTCGAGAAGTCGTCGGTCCAGACGGGGGTTCCGGGGATATTCCGGAGGGGTTTCCAGGCATCGGAGAGCCGGCCGGGGGGAAGCGCCTTCCGGGCCATGAGAACCCATTGGGAAGCCTTTTTCCCGGCAATGACCTCCTCGGGAAGGATCTCCATCTGCAGTTCCGTCAGCGCGACAAGAGACGCATCCGATGCCAGTTCGGCAAGAATCGGCTCGAGATCGAGATGCCGGTTCGAAATGTGGAAGACAAGCAGGCCGCCATACGTGAGTTTATCGAGATACAGCCGCAGGGCCTCCCTGGTCAGGAGATGGACGGGGATCGCATCGGAACTGTATGCATCAAGCACCATGAGGTCGAACGCCCGGTCCGGAGCCGACTGAAGCGACAGCCTGGCATCTCCGGCCTCGATTCGGACGGTGGCTGATAGGTCACGCAGAAAGGTGAAGAACCGCTCGTCCCGGGCGATCCGGATCACGGCGGGATCGATTTCGTAAAACGTCCAGTTCTGTCCCGGAACCGCGTAACAGGCCATGGATCCAGCTCCCAGCCCGATGACCGCGACGTTTCCGAGGCCGCCGCTCCGGTTGAGCTCTCCCAGAAGTTTGCCGATCGGCCCCGTCGGAAAGTAGTAGGACAGCGGTGTCCCCCGATGTGCGGGGTCGAGCTTCTGCGTGCCGTGGATCGTGCTTCCGTGATACAGCGTGTGCTGATTCCGCCGGTGGTCGTGATACACCCGGCTGATCCCGAAAAAGCTTCGTTCCGCATGCACCAGCCGTCCATGCGGCCCCTCCTGGGCCCCGGTAGCAAGGGAGGCTGCGAGCAGGAACAGGCCGACACTCAGGCCGAATCTGAACGGGTGTCGGGAGGAGCCGAAACAAATCAGGGCAGGAACGGCATAGACCAGAAGCTCAGCCGCCAGGGCTCCGTCGATCTCCAGCCGCACGGCGGCAATCTTTCCGGACGCGGCAAGGATGCCTGCCGCCAGGGGGATGAGTAGATCCCGGCGGGTGAATCGGGAATCCGGGCAGGGCGGCGCGTCGGGTGGAATCAGCAGGCAGGCGGCAACGAGGGTAACGGCATACTCTGTCACGCCGGTGAACACCAGCGGTGCGAGGAGGGCGTTGAACATGCCGCCGATGACCCCGCCGAACGACATCCACAAATAGTATTCAGTTAAATATATAACATCCGGCCGGTCCCGGGAGAGTTCGCCGTGGGAGACCATGCACACGACGAACAAAACGAGGAGGTGGAGGGGGAACAGCAGCCTGATCGGTTCGACGGCCCCGGCGGCGATCGTGATCACCAGCGGCAACAGCAGGATCGGGTGCGCCCGGATCATCAGGAGATGGGGGATCGGGGGCGTTCGTGCAAAGACGAGGATGAAGGTGAGAAGATAGATCGCGAGCGGGATGATCCAGAGCAGGGGGACCGAGGCGAGATCCGTCGTGAGGAACGTCGTGACGCTCACCATCAGGCTCGAGGGAACCGCCGCAAGGGCCACCCAGCGCAGCCGGCGACTCCACTGCAGGGGAGGGGAATCGGCGGCCGGCTCCCGTGTTTCCGGAAGCCCGGCCCGGCGCCAGATCGTGATTCCGCAGGCAGCCATGAGGCCCAGATAGAGAATGAAGCCCATGGACCACACCTGCGCCTGCCGTTCCAGCGTGATGAAGGGTTCGATCAGAAACGGGTATCCCAGAAGCCCCAGCATGCTTCCGAGATTGCTCGCCGCATACAACAGATACGGATTCGCCGCTTCCCGATATCCGGTGCGAGAAAACCACCTCTGGATCAGGGGGCTGGTGGTGGATATCGCGAAGAAGGGCAATCCGACTGCCCGGAGCAGGAGAGCGAGAAGCCAGGGCACCGGATACGCTTCCCGTGGCGGTATCCAGCCGGCTGGAGTGGCGATCGGGAGGACCAGGAGGGGGAGGAGAAGCATGCCCAGGTGGAGGATCACCTGGCGACGGAGTGGCAGACGCACGGTCACGAGATGCGCATACAGGTAGCCGAGCAGCAGAACGGCCTGATAAAAAACGAGGGCCGTGTTCCAGACGGACGGGGACCCTCCCAACAGCGGCAGGATCATCCGGGCAAACATCGGCTGGATGATGAACAGCAGTATCGCACCGACGAGGATCGTCGAGCCAAACAGCACCAAGGTGCCCATCCCGGCCATTTTATCAGAATTCATGGGATTACCATATCCCTCAGACAAGACGGGGAGATCCCCCGGCCCGAGCCTCAGAGGAGATTACACGGAAGGCATAATACCCCAGACCGGAACATTTGGCTATCGGGTGTCAGACAACCAGCAATTCTCACTATCCCTTCCAGCAAGGGGTTCAGAATGGAGTTCCGTCAGGATCATGGCCTAAACCCTGTCTACAAGCACTTAAATCGAAGGTGAATCCCCAAATGGGCTCTCCCGGCTCTTCTCGGCATCCAAAACCCGTCCAGGTCAGAGCCTTGCTGAAAAACTGGCATTTCATTCGTACTTACCCGAAACTCCGTCTAAGGTACCGTTTCAGCCTCTGGACAGGTTCTTATCGGGCCAGGTTGGCACAATCAAATCGTTCGCAGTATCCCTGCAAACCCGCATTGATGCTCACGGTGAGAAATGCTGTCAGACAACACCGAATTCCTTAGAAGATTCGTTGCCATGACCATGATTGAATGCAGTGAATGAGGCAAGGAAATTTCTTCGCACGGGAAATCCGGAACACACAACAGGTTTTCGTACGGTGTGATGCCGGGTCGGGCGGTTCACGAACCGCCCTGACTCAAAGGTACGTGCCCATGCTTCAGGTGCGTGGTTTGAGGCCTTTCACGGACCAGGCTTCAAC
>JAGOCE010000016.1 GCA_017998915.1 Candidatus Ozemibacteraceae bacterium | reverse complement strand
GTACATCGTCGACAAGTACATCCTCGCGAAGGATGTTGTGCGCCACTTCGGCGAGGCCGTTGCCGCTGTCGCTGCCGAGACGCCCGAAATCGCCGAGGAGGCCCTCCGCCTGATCGAGGTCGAATACGAGCCGCTCGAGGCGGTGCTCGACCCGAAGAAGGCCCTCGACAAGAAGGCGCCGCTCGTCCACCCGGATCTCAAGGACTACTCGTTCGTCGAAGCCGCCTTCACGCCGGTTCCCGGAACGAACATCGCGAACCACACGAAGCTTCGCAAGGGCGACGTCGATCAGGGGTTCAAGGACGCCGACTTCGTCATCGAGCGCGAATACACGAACCCTAACGTCCAGCATGTGCCGATGGAGACCCACGTCTGCGTCTGCCGCTGGGAAGTGAAGGACCGTGTCACGATCTACACCTCGGCCCAGTCGCCGTTCACCGTCCGGAACCTGTTCGCCTACTCGTTCAAAATCCCGCACAATAATATCCGGGTCATCATTCCCTACGTCGGCGGCGGCTTCGGCGGCAAGGCCGGCATCCATCTCGAGCCTCTCGCGAGCTGCCTTTCCCGGGCGGCGGGCGGCCGGTTCGTGAAGATCACCGCGACGCGCGAGGAGGAGTTCAGCCTGCTCCCGTGCCGCTCCGGCCTCACCTACAATATCAAGACCGGCGTGAAGAAGAACGGCAAGATCGTCGCCCAGAAGATGACGATGTACTGGGATGCCGGTGCCTACGCCGACTACGCCGTGAACGTTACGCGCGCCTCGGGCTACTCGGCCGGCGGGCCATACGAGTATCCCAACGCCTGGGTCGACGCCTACACGATGTACACGAACAAACCGTGGGGAACCGCGTATCGCGGCTTCGGGCACGTCGAGTTTTCGTGGGGCCTCGAACGCCACATGGACCTGTGCGCGCGCACGATCGGCATGGACCCCCTCGCGTTCCGGCTGGCCAACACCCTGAAGCCGGGCTCCGTGACCATCACCGGCGAGAAGATCACCGACCACACCGGCAATATCTCGAAGTGCCTCGAAACCGTAGCGAAAGCTATAAATTACGGGAAGATCACGGCCGCCGAGAAGGCCCGCATGCAGAAGGAAGGCCTGAAGATCGGCAAGGCCGTCGTCGGTCTCCACAAGGCCCCCGCGATGCCGTCGTTCACCGGTACCTGCGCCATCCTCAAGATGAACGAGGACGGCACCGTGAACGTCAGCCTGTCGCTGACCGAGATCGGCGCCGGCACCTACACGTCGCTCGTGCAGATCGTCGCCGAGACCCTCAAATTCCCGGTTTCGATGGTGCGCCTGCCGATGGAGAAAGACACCGACCACGATCCGTACGACTGGCAGACCGTCGCCTCGAAGGGCCTCGTCCTGTCGGGGAACGCCTGCATCCTGGCCGCGAAAGACCTTCTGGCGAAAGCCTACGAATGCGCCGCCCAGGTGCTCCGGGCCAACGTCTGCGATCTCGATCACGATCATGAGAAGGTCTTCCTGAAGCATCACCCCGACAACTTCGTCACGTTCAAGTCGATGTCCGTCGGCTACGCGTATCCGAACGGCAACGGCGTCGGCGGCCCGCTCGTGGGTGTGGGCCGGTATATCGCGCAGGGCCTGACCTATCTCGACAAGGCGACGGGGCAGGGGAAGCCCGCCCTCGACTGGACCTACGGCGCTCACGGCATGATCGTGGCCGTCAATGAAAAAACCGGCCGTTACGACGTGCTGAAGATCGCGTCGGCGTTCGACTGCGGCCGCGCCATCAACCCGGTCTGCGTGCGCGGCCAGATCATCGGCGGCGTGATGCAGGGCCTGGGCACAGCGATGTGCGAGGGCTACATCTACGACGCGGCCGGCCGCCTGCTGAACCCGTCGTTCACCGACAACAAGATCCCGACCTCGCTGGACCTGCCCGAAGAGATGGAATGCTTCTCGGTCGAGACGACCCAGGTCGACGGCCCCTACGGCGCGCGCGGTGTCGGCGAGCACCCGATGATCGCGATTGGCGGCGCCCTCGGCAACTCGATCCAGAACGCGTGCGGCGCCGACCTGAGCCACATGCCCATCCGGGGCGAAGACGTCTGGAGGGCTCTCCACGGCAATAAGAAGGTCGCGACCGTTCCGGCGATCGCCAGGAAGAAGAAGTGACCCGGTAATCCGCGGCGCCGCTCCGGTTTTCGGGGCGGCGCCCGTCCGTTCAATCCGTGAAAATAATTACGACAATATATAATAAAGGAGACGCTATGAAAAAGGTTCTCGCATGCCTGTTCGCGATCGTCGCCCTCGTCCTCGCGTCCGTCCCGGCGGTGTCGGCTCACTGCCAGATTCCGTGCGGCATCTATGATGACGAGCTCCGAATGAAACTGATCGAGGAGCACATCGGCACGATCGAAAAGTCGATGAATCTCGTCGTCGAGCTGGGGAAGGCGAAGGATACAGACTACAATCAGATCGTCCGCTGGGTGACCAACAAGGACCAGCATGCCGATGAGCTGAGCGAGATCGTCACCTACTACTTCATGACCCAGCGCGTGAAACCCGAGGATAAACAGTATGACAAGCGCGTTGCGCTTCTTCACCAGATGCTGGTTGCCGCGATGAAGTGCAAGCAGACGACCGATCTGAAACACGTCGAAACCCTCAAAAAGCTTGCGAAGGAGTTCCGTGCGCTGTATTTCTCGAAGTGGTGATCGCGTGGCACCGAGCTGATCGTGGTGCCGACATGTGCAAGACGGGCCGACTTCGCCGCGGAGTCGGCCTTTCCTCTTGTCGGTCGCGTGGGCACGCTCTTTCGCCGTGTTGCCGACGTTCCGTGTGGCGAATTCCTGATCGCGCTGATGATGGAGGAAGCGTATGTGCATCCTCTGGCGATCAGAATCGAAGAATCCCTTTTTGCACGGCTCGAGACCGGCATGCCGGTTGTCGCGAATGCCGCCGGGCTTCGCATTGGCAAGACGGAGACAACCTGGGAAAAGCCTTTGGAGGTGCCCGCACGTATTCAGTTCCGGCTTTCAGCCGTGCGTGAGGTCGAGCTCGCCACCACGATACGGAGGGTGCTCACCCTCTCCGGGAGACGCTCACGCGTCGGAGACGCGTTTCTCGATGGGGAAGAGACCGAATTCCTGGAGCCCGTTCTGCGTCTCAGAGAAGCTCTCACGCTGGGCTCTGCGGATCTTGCCATCGTCGAAAACTGGTTTGGCGGTGGGGCCGGCCTCACTCCCGCCTGGGACGACTTTTGCTGTGGAGCCCTTTTGGCCGACAGGTTTTTCGGCGGCGGGCTGATCCGACCGGCATCAAGCGTGATCGAACGCCTTGTCGGAAAGACGACGATTCAGAGCATCTGGCAACTGCGCTTCGCCGAGCGAGGATGTTCGTCGCTTCTCGTCGAGCGGTTCCTCGGATCATTGTGGAACGGAACATGCCGTTTTGCCGACGTGTTGCGCGTCGCCGGCATCGGACATACATCCGGAACCGACCTGCTCGCAGGTGTCTGCCTCAGGCTGGAGGCAGGCGCTGCGGGCTCGCATTCCCTCGTCGCAACCCCGTAGGAGTGGCCTTCCGGCTCAGGGCGCAGAGCGAGAGCGAGCCGAGCCTTGCTGCACTGGTCGGAGGGCAAGAACCATTGCCGTCGCATCGTCGGGCCAGGGAACATCGCCGGTGAAGCGCCTGATTTCATTAAATATAATATCAGGTGATATTATAGACGCATCGGCGTACGCCTTCCGGATGATCTCCTCGAACGTCTCGTATCCGAGGAACGTTCCATCCGCACTTTTGAGTTCGACCAGACCGTCGGTGATGAAAACGACGGTTTGGGTGTCGAGATTCAACTCGCGCGAAACGAACTTCGTTCGTTTCGAGATTCCGAGAGGGGTCGAGGGCAGTTCGAGATACTGGCCGGAACCGTCACGTTCGAAGATATACGGGGAGCACTGGCCGGCATTGAAGAGAAGCACCTGCCCGGAAACAGGATTCAGGAGGCCGAGGAGGCAGGTCATCATTTTTTTTCGCTGGAGGATGGCCATGAAGACGTCTCCAACCTTTTCCAGAACGTGGATGGGATTGTCGATATGCTTGGGAAGGAGAAGGAGGAACCCCGCCTTCGCCATGGCCGTCACCAGTGCCGCGGAGACCCCGTGGCCCGAAACGTCTCCGATCGCGAACGCGACCCGACCGTCGGGGAGAGGGATGTAATCGTAGTAATCACCGCCGATCGCCTGGTTCATCTCGTTGCGGCCGTGGATGAAGAACCTGCCGACATTCAGGTCGCCTTCGGGGTAAAGGTTCTTCTGGATGACGGATGCCGCTTCCATTTCGTGCATGTGTTCCATGGCCCTGTTGAACTCGCTGCAGAGTTGACCGAGCTCGTCTTTCGCGGAAAGGGGAATGCGATGATCGTACTTCTTGTGCTGGATCGCCTCGATTCCATGCGAAAGCGATTCGAGGGGAACGAGGAAGCTTTGAATGAACAGCCAGGCGAGAATCAAGCCGAACAGGCAGGAGCCCGTGATGAATGCGATGACCCGGAGGAATACGCCGTGTGCCCTGGTTTGAAGATCGGAAACCGGAGTGATGTGGAACAGGATGAAGTATCCAAGACAACGCCCACGCCTGAAACTGATTTCCTGCTCGATCCCGTCGATCGTTTTTCGGAAAGAACCTGCTGCGGCACCGCTTCTCGTGACCTGGCGCTGAAGAGGCAGAAGCCTCTCCAGGTCGGTGAGATTTGGGAACGTGCGCACCATGAGATTCGGAAGACCGACGGCGCTGAACGGTGGGCGGTTTTTGCCCTGGGCGACGGTGGCGAAATATCGCTCCAGAAACTCCTGTTGGAGGTTTGCTGCGGTGTGCGAGGCCCAGATCAGGTATTCTCCGCGACCGCCCTCTCCGCGGAGGATATCGGCAAAATGGTAGACCGTATAATCCGAGTTCGAAAGTTCGAACACGGAGCCGAGATGGGTTTTCATGCGTGCCAAGAACTCGACCATCACGTCACTCATCAGATCTGCGATCGGGATGGCAGTCTTGGCGGGTCGGCTGCCTCCGTCCATGCGCGAATTCACCTCGTCGAGAACATCCCGGCCGATGGCGGAAAGTCCCTTGCGGATGTTCTCGAAACGTTCGGGTGAATAGCGATACGGCGGGAGCTCGACGGCATCCGATAACGATGCGATGCGCTGGCCCTGAACGATACTGTTGATGCGGGAAAACGTCAGGTGGTTTCCGCCTTTCCAAAAGTGCTTCAAATACTCCAGACGTTCGTCGCGAGGGAGGAGAAAGATGCGTGTGAACTCAGGAACGACCGGTTGAAGGTTGAAGCTGATGACGTCTCCCGAAGAGGCAATCAAGGCGTAATCGGTGATCTGCGAACTCTGGAACCGCTCGGCAAGATACCGGGTGATGCTTTCGAGAGTCCTTTCGCCCCGGGAATATTCGCCTGTCACGCGCCGATATTCCAGCTGGAGAGTGGCAAGATATCGTTCGAATTCCGCATCGATCACGTCGAGTGAGCTCAATGACTCCCGGCGGTGCTCGTCCAGAAGGCCGGCATCCTTCTCGCGAAGGTAGAGTGCGCCGATGCCGACCGAAACGACCAGCGGGAAGACGAAACCGAGAAGGAACAGGAACGCCAGCTTCCGTTCGAGCGACATCCGAGGTGACCTTTCCTGGACGAAGAATCGGTGCAGGAAAACGAGGAACCGGAAGCTGAATACTGCGTAGCAAATAAATATTAAAATATATATATATGGTGAGGCCCGCGGGAGTGGCATGACGGCGAGGATGACGGCATCGTTTCCGACGAAACATCCTTCGGCGGCATACCCATCCACGAGAAAGTGAGGTGAGGGAGCATGAAGATACGTGTCGATCAGCCTGCGGTAGACGGCATCAGGAATACCTGGCGGGGGACCGAAATTCATGGAGTCGAGCCAGTACCCGAGTGAGGGGAGGCCGGGGGCCGAGGATGAAGCGGAGGAGGACAGGACCGCCTTCATAAAGAAATCGGGAGGAAGCGCATGCTCGGAAATCAGGACGACGAGCCCGCCCGGCAGCCCCGGACGCTGTCCCTCGCGCCAGTCGAAATATGCCCAGTCAGGGTCGGAGAGAGGGGCCCAGGTCGCCCTCGCATCGGTAACGAGCGCGCCGGCGCCACGTGCTTTGAGATTGAGCCCCAGGGCGCGGAACTGCTTGCTGAATGAGGCCTCTTCAGGCAGGACCTCTGCCGGATCTCTCAGGTCGGTCGTGAGCGGTGCTCTGATGAAATCGAACAACGCCTGCATCTGATCGGGCTTGGGCAATCCTTCCGGAGAGAAGAGAATGCCTCGATGGTCGAACAGGAAGACGCGGATCGCACCGTGCGGAAAAGGTCTGATGAGTTCTTCACGGGCGGTCCGGGACTCCGAAGAACGCAGGGGTGATTCCAGCAGGGACTGGGAGCGGGATTTGAGAAACTCCTGCAGGAACACCTCCGGTGCGATTTTTTCCGACGCCGTTTCGATCGAGGCATGAATCGATTCCTGAGCCTTCCGAATGCCCTGCTCGATGAGGAGATTCGATCCGACCCCCATACCGATCCAGAAAAAAAAGGCTGGGACACCCCACAACATGAGCGAAAACAGCAACCAGACGAGAGTTCTTTTCATGAGGCGCCCCCCCGCTCGAGAAGCAGGACGATGCGACAGTCGGCCGAAGCGAGATCGGAACGTCCGTCATCGGCGGTCGTGAAAACGGCTTCGCCGAAGCCGGCGGACGGCGTGCGCGTATGATTTGAAAGTATATATGATAATACAATACTGTGTGCATTGTCATCGGCTTGGCTCGTTTCGTCGAACCAACCCGAGGAAAAGACCGCCATGCGCCCCCCGAGGCCCAACGTCATTTGATACTCCGTTTCCGCGGTCTCATCCGAGGCTGTGGAACGGACATCCCATTCCGCTTCCGCAGCGGCCTGAACGGCGGCAATGAACCGGCCTTTGCAGCAGAACCGGACGTCTCCCGTTGCCAGATCGGCGGTTCCGAGAAACAGTGACATCTGGCTGGCCGATTCCGGTGTCGAGAAAAACAGGCGAGACAGTTCGGTCGTAACGGATGTGGGGGATTGCGTCGGCTGTTCCAGCAAAAGACGCAGCGCCATCTTGCTCATCGCCAGACGCAGTGCCGACTCGATCTTGCCTCCGCGTATGCCGGCGATCCAGAAAGCGATCCGGCCGGTCTTTGCGATCTCGTGATGATCGTAAATCTCCCCGCCGAGATCTGACCGCGAGCGGAACCAGCCCTGACAGCACCACCCACCGGATGAGAGCGGCTCGTGAGGGAAGAGCTGTTCCTGCACCTGCCGGGCGGTCGCGAGTTCGGCGAACTCCGCCATGATATCCCGGATGCCGAGCGAGATTTCTTCGAACAGATCGCCTGTCCCGATGCTCGGGGGTGAGGTGAAGCGCGACTGAGTCAGGTCTTTCACACTTCGGCTCAGCTCGTTCAATGGCTGGACCAGCAGCCTGGAGCAGACCCAGCCGAGGGCGAGCGCGAAACCGAGAAACACGGACGCCATGAGATAAAACCGGTGTCTCATCCGGTCGAATTCGATCTCGAGGGGCTTCAGGGACGAGAGAAAAAAGAGATTTGTTTCGTCGAAATTCTTGGCCGGAGAGCCCGCCACGAGCACCGGACCTTCTGATGTGTGCGAAATGCGGAAGCCCGGCGAGCGCGTCTGTGAAACAATATCATTGAGAATTTTAACGTCGGACAAGGTGCCTTTATAATCCGCGAGTGCGCCTGCCTTCACGGTTCCCTTCGGGGAAAGCGGAAGGAACAGGTCCCTCGAGACGGCTGTGTCTCGCCGCATCATCTTCTTCCACTGGGTGAAGAACGCCCGTTCGAGGCATCGGCCTTCAAAGATCACGAACAAACTCGCCAGAGCCCGCTGCTGACCGTCGCGGGCGATATCGTAGAAGTTCAGAATGTTCCTCTGGCCAAGCGTGACCACCCCGATGGAGCCCCGCACGCTATAGATCCTTGCTCCGACCTGATGTCCGAACAACTCCTGCTCGAGGCCCGCCGTGGACGAACCCGGCGCGACGGTCCAGCCGAACGTTTTGAGTTCGTGGCGCCTCATGGCGCCGGCGTTGATCTGCGTGAGAACCGGAAGATACTCGTCGCCGAAGAACTGTTTCAGGGAAAACAGATTGCCCGGTTCGTGTTTCCAGAGAACGGTGCCGTCACTTCCGACGAGATAGACGGTTACCAGGTTCTTCAGGGATCTCAGCCGTTCCAGCTGACGAACCGCCGTCGGAAGATCTTCCGGAAGACGTTTGATCGAGGCGGTGATGGGCCGCAGCTTGAGAGATCTCTGATGCCTGTAGGAAAGGAACTGATCGTCGGCTTTCTGGAGGATGCTTCGAGCCTGCTCGTATGACTGCCGGATCAGGGCTTCGCGCCGGATGTCCAGATAGGTGTGGCTGAAGCCGAGAAGGGTGAAAAAGCCCCCGAGGCCGACAAGGCCGAACAGGCCGATGACTTGCACCCGGATCGGAATGAAAAGTTGCCTGCTCAGGATGATACCGCCCAGAATGAGCCCGAGGCCGATGAGGGCGATCGAAACGGTTTCCGCCTTCGTGGCCGGGGGCGAGGGAAGAGGACACGAGCCGATCACCTGGAAGCGGCGTCCGATGACGGCCGTCCCGATGAGCTCACCCCCTCTGTATGTCACGGTCGAGACGTCTGGGACCATCGCATCCGGTGGGATGTCCCCGGGGAATGCCTCGCGGCCGAAAAGCTGCTCGGCTGTCTCTCCCGACAGGTCCCGGACGCCGAAGGAATACCCGGAGCTCAACTTTTGATACAGACGATCCAGGTTTTCCGCAACCAGCTGTTCCTCGTGAACCTTCGACACATCGACGATGCCGAGGAGAAACCAGCGCTTTCCCCGGTTGTCCCTGAACGGGAAGATCCCTGCGAGCCGCTCGATGCCGATTTCGCCGAAGCCTGAAAATTTTCCCGTCTGCAGGGCTATCTCTTCGCTCGAGACGCCGCCCCCGAGAAAGGACGTCATCAGTCGGGCTTCCCGGGCATTCGGCCGATACGCGGGGTTGCCAGCGATCTTTCTGAGCGTCGCGAAACACTGTTCCGACGCGTTGATGAGGCCTTCGGCAAATCCCTGCCCCGTGACGCGCTTGCCTGCCCCGTCGAACAGGAACACCCTGAGGCTGGCGACGTCGCGGGGAGACAGGTGCGCAAAGGGCGGGCCGTCCCACTGGAGAGCCCGCTTGATCCGGGTCATTTTCTCCTGAAAATAGAATTCGGGTTGGGAAAGCCTGGCGACGTTCGAAAGGATTTCCGTCAGATTCTCGCGGGCCTGGGCAATGCGGGAAATCTGCTGAAGCTCGCGGTCCCACTGGAGAAGGCAGATGCTTCCGACGATCGGAAGCGCCAGCGCCAGCAGAAGCACGATATATTTCATGCAGTATTCCTTTCCGTGCGTGTCCGCCTATTTCACGAGAGCGTCGATATCCGCCCCAACCATGTCCTTCCACTGGTCAAGATCCGATTTGAAACTTTCGAGGAGGGTGTTGTGGGTCTGGAGCGGGCCTCCGATGTTGCCGACATCGTGCCAACGCGGGTCAAGGGAATCGCCCGCCGCCTTCCGCATCGTGAAGATCGAATTCTGATCGTGTGTAAGCGGCTTCGTCATCCCATGAATGTCACTCGAGAAAACGGTGCGAACCAGAATCTCCGTCTCGTCCTGGGTCGATTTCCGCCCGCTCGGGAGAAGCCGTTCCTTGCGTTCGAGCTCGATCGAATGAAGGCAGTCTGCTGCGATACGGACATCCTGAAGTTTCTGGTCGACCACGAACAGCCTGAACAGCCGGGGCTTCCTGAAGACGTAGCTCACCCTGGCCGGCTTTCCGCCCTGCGACTGTGCCAGAACCATGAGATTCTGTCCGGTATTCGAGATGGGGAACGAGATGGATGCGACCGAGGCGATGTCCCATTGGAGCAGTTTGAACAGCTTCTCGGCCTGGTCGACCATGTTCTGGCGGGCGACGGCGATGGCCGTCTGCTTGTTGCCGTATTCGAACAGCTTGTAGGCGCCGGCGAAGACGAGCCCCAGCAGCGCGAACGCGATGAACATCTCCACGAGGGTGAATCCTCGGCAGCTCCTGATCCTGTGTCGTGATCCCGGTGCGTGCATGCCCGCTCCTTTCTTTCCCGCGCCTCAGAAATCCTGGTTGATGAGAGTCAGCCCCGTCGACGACTTCTCTTTGCCTTTCCCGGGCTGGTCCCAGGTGACGTCCAGCGTGACGAGAATCATGGCACGTTCGTTGGGGTCGCGCCCCTGGCGCTGGATGAACTTGAAGGTGCCGGCGAGCGCGAAATCTCTGTATTTTTGCTGATATTTTTCAACCTCTTCGTGCGAGTTCGGGTAGAAGAACGAGTCGAGCGGGTAGCCTTCGGCGGGCTCAGCCCCGAGCTTGTCGGCATACTCGACGAACTCCCGGAAGGGGACCGACATCAGCTCCTCCTTCACCGACTGGTGGATCTTGCGCGCCATCTGCATCTTCTCGGTGTTCTCGATGTGCTTCGCCGACGAGGACACGCCGCGCACGAACGGGAAGGCGACCATCGCGAGAATGAAGATGGCGATGACGATCTCGAGCAGGGAAACTCCGCGCCATCCCATCGTCTCATTCACCCTTTTCATACTGGAACATCCGCCATTTCTTGCTGAGATTGACCTGATATCGAGTGATATCAAATTTGGCGGTTTTTTTGAAATACGAGATGAACGACGAGTGACAGCGGTTCGACTCGTAGTGAACGTCGATGTTGCCCTGGCAGTCTGATCGGTTGAACTGGTTCACCACGAGGTTGCCGTAGATGCGAATCCGGTTGCCCGGGGCGTTCATCAGGCCGCGGTCGCCGTACAGGCAGGCTTCGACCGTGTTGTCCCCGGTGTTCATGATCGCCCCGTTGCGCGAAACGAGCGAAAACAGCGTCAGTGGGGCATCTGGCCGGTCGATGCGGGTGATGTTGCCGCCGATGGTGATGTTGCCGCCGGCGACGATGATGCCCCGGCCCGTCACGTTCATCTCCGGCAGCGTCAAATCGCCCTCGACATACGAGACGCCGTCGCAGACGAACACCTTCTTCGCCTCGCCGCCAACGTTCACATACGTGATGCGGTTCTCGATGTCGTCGAGGAACTCGGCGCCGGTGCGATAGACGTAGCTCGCCTTTTTCAGATACTGCGTCGGCGAGTAGACGTTGTCCGGCAGGTTCTTTACATCGTTGTGGTTCCATTCCGACGCCATGCCCTCCACGTCGGTTTTTTCTTCGCCGTTCTCGAGCGGTGGGTAGTCGCAGAAGCCATACGGTTCGACGATGACCTCGTTCGTGGGAAAAAAGGGAACGGTGATATCGACATCGAAACCGCAGATCGCGGTCAGGGGCAGATAGATACGGTACATGGACAGTTTCAGCCGGGAAAACTTCTTCCAGACGTTTCCTTCAACGCGCAGCTTCATCGGGAACTCGACGTGGAAATCGCCGAACAGGTGCGTGCTGTTATAGCGTTCCGTCGAGAGAAACCACATGCCGCCATTGGTAACCCACGGCCAGTCGAAGTGTGGTACCGGCGCGAGCGGTTTCAGGCAGGACAGCGGCGGAAACGCCTCGAACCCGGTGCCATACAGACTCTCACCGAAGGCGGGTTTGATTTCGTGCGTCTCGTAAATCCAGCTCCAATCGGTGTCTTCGAGCCCGATATTGGCCGGATATTTCTTCGCTTTCAGGTCGTAGTGTTTGTTCTTTTTGCAGATCAAAAGAGCGATGATCTCGCAGCGCTTCAGGCGCTCCAGGATCTGACCAGGGTTGAGAAGCCCGAAGTTCAACGGGATCTCCTGGGTGGCCGTTCCGTTGATCCGGACGAGGCCGGGAAGATACAACGAATTGTTGAGTTCTTCCGTATTCCAGTCTTTGAGGGCCGTGAGAAATGTTTTGAGGCGTTTGACGATCGTTTCGTCGAAAAGCGTGAGATTGTGCACGACGAATGCGCCCTCGCCGGCCGCCCAGTCTATCTTGTCACCGCCCTTCCAGCCGGTCTTGTTCTCCTTGGACGCGTCTTCGAACAGCAGGGGGGAGTTCGCCAGGAAGAACGAGTAGTCAGGGGCGATCGGCTGGATATCGGCGACGCGAAATTCCCTCTGGCCGCGGAGAACGCGCCGGATCGTCGGGCCGGTGATGCCGCGGGGCCGGTAGTCCACGACGGTTCTGACCTCAAAAATTCCGATCTTTTCGATCGAGTAGCCGCCCTCAAAATCTGCGATCAGATCGAAGAAGTAATCGGGAAGCATGTCCCGGAGCAGGTTGTTCAGTTTATTTCTATAGTCAGAAAAATCTAATGACAGTTCGATGCCCATCTTGTTGAGGGCGCCGCCGACAGCCCCCCTCAAGGAGAGGGTGTCGCCGGCCATGTTGTTGATCAGGTTCTCGAGAATCGGCTTCACGATCTCGCCGAACGGGATCGGGATCGCGATTCCCGCGCTGACGGCGTAGTTGATTTTGAGCTTTTCGACGATCTCGCCGATCAGCGTGCCGAGATTGAGCTCCTCAGGGATCGCGTTCAGGATATCCTCCGTGAAATCGATTTTGAAATCGACGTCGTCTGAACCCAGGGAACTGAGGAAGTTACTCAGCCAGTCACGGGGCCCCTTCGCGACCTTGGACGTGTCGACGGTGATGCCGGGAACCTTGTAATTCACCGTCTTCGGAAGGATGCCGTAGGATTTGGCGATCTGGGCTGTCGACGTGATGCTCGCCGTGCCGCCCAGTTCGGCGATCAGAGGCTCGAGATCGACGAGCTGGACGTCGGTGTAGGTCATATCATCTGCGTTGAACCACTTTCCCAAATCGATGCTCAACTCGGCGCCGAGCTCCCCGTCGGCGGTTTCCTCGCCGTTGATGCTTCCCGTCTTGTCGAGGGAAGCGCTGAGATACGGCATCGGCCAGCGGAACTTCCAGAACCAGCTGTTGATGTTCTCCTTTTTGAATTTGAATTTCAGGAATTCGAACATGACTTTCGGATCGTTCATCTCTTCGGCGACCATGCGGAAGACGAGGTTTGTCGCGGCTTCGGCCAGTTGGTTGGCTTTTTCGTCGTTCGAGTAGCGGTGGGACATGAACCTTCCGGAGATCGAGGTGCTCGAGAGCATGCCGATCAGGATGAGCAGGACGCCGACGAATCCGAGGACCACGGCGTAGGCCGCGACCCCACGTGTCGAAGAAGTATATTTCTTCATTTATTTTCCCAGCCTCCGTGCAAACTCTTTCATCCCGGCGACGCACTGAGCTTGTCTGGCCGGGGAAAACCCCGAATTCTGGCCTGCCTTGTTCCTCAGATCCTTTTCGAGTCCCGAGAGAAACGACGGATCGTCCATCTGCTTCGAAAACAGTTCGAGATTCCGTTTCAGCGCCGCGCCGTCCATCTGGGTCGCAAGGTTTATCCCGCGTTTTTTTGACAGTTCGTTCAGTTTGTCCCATGCATCGGCGATCCCGTCCTTGTCGCCGATCTGCATGCAGGCGCTGATAAAACCGAAGTAGGCGAGCATCTTCGCGTCTTCCGGCAGATCGGGGTCGGCGATGGCTTTCCTGAACTCGTCGCGGGCTTGCCCGTAGTTCCCCTTGTCCAACGCCTCTTTGGCCGTGCGGCAGGATTTGTTGAGATAGAATAGTCCGGTGGCGCGTGTCGCGGGATCTTTCGCCAGACGCTCATACCACTCCTGCGTGTGCCGTTCGGCATCACGCTTGATCTTGGTTCGGAAGGCTTCGCGCTCGCGGGAGGCATCCGAGATGATGGTTTCGTACCGAGGGCCGCCGAGAATATCGCCGGCGGCTTCGGCTCGTCCGGAAACCGGCAGCGGCCGGACGTTCGTGCCGCCCGGCCCGCGAGATACTTCCATCTGCCGTGTCGAGGGAAGGAGAGGATCCTGCTTCTGCGTGCGATTCGTGCCAGGACCGGATGGCCGGGGAAGGATGTCGGCCGCCAGGTAGAGGCACAGGGCGGCGGTCGCTGCGAGGCCCCACGGGGAAAAGAGCGCGGCTTTCGACGTTTCCCAGAGATTGCCGGGTTCGGCGGATGAGCTTCTCGCCGCCAATGTCTTGGCGAACCTCGGCATTTTTTGGGAGGCCTTGCTGAACGCATATGCCGGTTCGGGCTCGGCGGCCTTTTCCTGGTCTTTCCGGAACAATTCTACATAATATTCATCGACCGAGCCGGCCTCGATGCCCAGGATCTGCGCGGCGCACTCGCGGGCCATTTCCCAAAGTTCGACGAGTTCGGGCTGTTGCTCGGCCTGATCGCGGTGGGTGACCTGGTAGACGCTCTTGAGCCCCTGGGGGTTGGGGTTCGAGAGAATGATGAGGCCGATTCTCGAGATCAGGTCGGGGACGGTCTCCTTTTCGAGCATCTTCAGAATGACCGGTTCGGCGATGGCGTAATCGACGTGGGGGACCAGCTCGAGCCCTTTGCGCTTGTTCGCTCTGACGGGGGATTCGAGGAGGTTGCGCAGATGCTGGAACGCCCCTTCCTTGTCGAGGGTCAGCAGCACTTCGATGGCGGCCGTTTTGATCTGCAGGGAATCGCTTCGCAGGAGGGGATTGAGGAGCGGCAGCACCTGGTCGGCATCGAGTCGCCCCATTGCCTTCAGCGCCTGGCCGACGATGCCAGGATCGGGGTTGCGCAGGTAGGACCGGAGGGAGGGCGCATCCTCCTGCGTGCCGAACCGCTCATACAGAGAGAGAAGGCGGACGGTGACGAGCCGGTGCTGCGAGCGTGGCAGGAGCCGGCCGAGGAAGGTGCGGTATGTCTTGAATCCGTCGACGGTTCTGATGAGCCCCATGAGCGCTGCCTGGTCGTCGGGCGGGGTTTGGAGAAACGCCTCGATCTCGGGCGGCGTTGCGGGCAGGGCGATAGGTTCGGTTGTGTGGGGCGCTTCGCCGGGGGTGGCCCGTGGAGGAGCCTGGGGCGTGGCGGCGGGCTCTGCGATGGATTCGAGGGCGTGTGTCAGAGCCTGTTTCACGGGTTCTTCGGTTTCGGATTTCAGTCTTGCCCGGAAGGCATCGGCGACGCGCTTCAATTGCACGTGACCGGACAGCCGCTCGATGGCTCCCAGGCGAAGTTCCGGGTCGGTGTTCCGCAGGTCGCGAAGACCGAGGGCGATGACGAGATCTGTGTGGCGTTCCCGAAGCTGGCTTTGGAGACGCTGCACATACTCTTCTACAGGGATCGTGAGGCTGCCTGAGGTCTTGATGTGTTCGATTGCCCCGTCGAGAATCAGCTGCAGGATATGCCGTTTGACGCCCTTCGACATCATGAGGGTGTCGAAGAGCCTGAGGGGAAGATCGGGCGCGTTCTGGCGGACGAGTTCGCGTCCGAGCAGGACGAGCGGGAACGGCTGCGTTTCGAGCCCCAGGAATTGGAGGTAGGCGGCCTCGGCGATTTCGAAGGGCATGACCATCAGTGCGCGGGCGGCGAGCAGCCTGATGACCGGATCTTCGTCCGCCATGGCCGACTCGATGAACGCCACCCCTTCGCTTGGGTCTATATTGCGTAATATACGTATCGCGTGAAAGCGGATTTCCGGTTCGGAGCGGAGGAGCGCGCCGAGAAGAAGGGTTTTGAGGAGGGAGGGATTCTGTGCCGCGAGAAGATCGAGAGCCGCGTTGACGACGCACGGATGCTCGGAGCCCAGGTGGGCGGCCGCCTGGTTCGCGTCCTCGGCGGAACCGTGGTTCGCGAGGAGGGAGAGGCCGATGGACAGGACGATCGGATCGCTCTCGTTCAGCAGATGGTCGCGCCAGACCTGGAGAAGACCTTCGGAGGAAAGCCGCCATGTCGTCTTCTGCATGGCCCGCCGCATCGCGGGTGGAAATCCCGACAGCATGTCGCGGAGGGGCGTCGGAGCGACATCGTCCGTATTCCTGAGGATGTCGGCGTTTCTGAAATGCCAGATCAGGATCAGATCAGCGGCGAGATCGCGGCAGGCGGAGAACCTCCCGGATGCGATCGATTCGAGGCGCTCCTGGATGCGCGGAGACAGGTCCTCGTCTTTTGCATACGCGAGCGCGACGATGGCCGCCTGCTCGTCTTCCCCGGCAAGAATATGGTCGAGCCAGTCTTCTACCTCGAGACTGTCGGGGTAGGGACATTGTCCGGAGACGATCTCAGGACTCATAAATGCTCATAAATATATAATGCTAGCCATCCTCAAACCCGTGAGTCTGGTCAGGATTTCAGCTCTTTTGCGCGGGCTACCGCTTCGGCGACGGTTGGTACCAGATCAGAGGTGTCCTGGAGGAGCACCATCCGCAGGACGCGCTCCTTGAGCTTGTCGAGGCCGCAGACGATGAGCTTGCCGCTGTATGTGTCGATAGCGGCAATGGAAATCTCGATGAGCACGGCAACGCCGGGGCTGGCGAGGACGGAACACTGGGAAAGATCGAGCACCAGGTGCGCGTTTCCCCCTTGCATCAGCTTTTCAGCTTCTTCCTTGACCTTGGCTCCGGCGAGTTTTTCGAAATACCCGATGGCAGAAATTACGGGGATGGAATCGATGATTCCCATTTTCACTTCATACCCGTCCATGATCGTCTCCTGTGAATTTCTCTTCTCGTCCAGTATAATGGATTGGATATCTTTCCTCAACTGACACTTTGACCATGACACCCGGCTTCCACTCGACATGCGGTTGACGGAAAAAAATATCAGGTGATAGCATCATCTCGTGAAATTCAGATCGCGTCGGTTTCCGGCGCCGGTGAGGGTGCCGGAGATACCATGGATCCATCCCTGAAAAACTGCCTCCTGAGCCTTCTCGATGCGCCTGGAAAGGCGGATCGCATTGCCGGAATCGCCCGGACCGTCCGCGTTCAGCCCGATGCGGACGTGTTGGATGCGCTTCGGCGTCTGGCTGCAGACGACGACCAGGACGTCGCTCTCTTCGCCGGAATGACGCTGTCGAAACTCGCCCCGGCCGGTGCGATTTTCCCCTCCGCGACGGCGTCTCCGCTGACTCGCGAACTGCTGGCAAAACCAACGGCTGCCGATATTCCCGCCATTCTTCGCGAGTTCCGGGAGTATGCCGGGCGCATTCCTTCCGAGCTGCGTGCCGCCGTGGTGAAAATCCTTGCGCGGAACGGTGCTCCGGATGATGTGGAAAGGCTTGTTGCCTGGCTCGACGAGACCCCCGACGATCAGGCATCGCCGTATCTCGATGCCCTGGAAAGCCTTTCGCCCCAGACGCTGCTGCGCGTCCTGCCGCGATTTCTCGCGTCGAAACTGCCTCCGGTGCGTGGTCGGGCCGTTTCCATCCTCAACCGCCTCGACCCGGAGGAAGCGCTTGCCCACCTGTCGGAACTGCTTGCCTCCGATCAGCGCGAGGAGCAGCTCGCGGGGCTCAGAATCGCGTTCCAGTTTCCCTACGACGGGATCGCTCTGCCCATTCTGAACTTGCTCGGCGAAACGGCCGACAACGAGATTTTCCAGGCATCGGCCATGTTCCTGCTGTCGAACCCGGAACTCGAGGTTGCTTATGCCATCCTCGAAAAGAAGGAGACTCTGGAGGAGCGCCGTGGGGAACTGTTCGGCAAGCTTCTCGGGCAGCTTCTCCCGGTGCTGGTTTCGATCGGAAAACTCGATGCCGGTGCGGCCACCATCGACGGTCTTGTCCGCACCTATCGGCAGAACCGGCTGCACAAGTTTCTCTGCGAGCTCGAGATTCAGATCTCACTGGGTGACCCGGCGAAACTCGAGGCCATCGAAGCCTGGCTGGCCAAGAATCTGTCCAACCCCGAAACGGCGGCGTTCGTGGAAAAACTCTCCGCCAATCCGGCCACGGAAGAGATGTACCGTCGCCTGACAGCGGTTTCCGCCCCGGAAGCGGCGACGGTGACGTCCACGGCATCAGTCGTGAGCGGCCCGTCTGCCAGGGAGGTGCGCGAAGAAGGCCCCGAAGCGAAAATCACCTTCATGAAAGCCCTTTCCGGAGCGGTTCCGTCCGAAATCGCCGACTGGCTCCGGGAGGAAGCTGCCGCAGGATCCGTTTCGGTTCAGGCGGCGGCCCTCAGAACCATCCGGCTCCTTACTCGCGCACGCACCTTCCCTCTCGCGCCTGACGATCTCAGAATCGCCGAAAAGAATCTTTTCCACGAAAATTCGCAGGTGGCTTTCCAGGCGATGGCCTTGCTCGAATCAACCGACGCATCGCGCCTCAAACCCTATCTGCCGCGTCTGCTGAATTCTTCCGACCCGTTGATCGCTTCCCGGGCTGTGATCAAGGCTCTCAAGGTGCACGAAACCGAGGCTATCAGAGCCCTCATCGGTATGCTGGCATCGGATCAGCCCCTGGTGCGCGCGCGCGCCGTGAACGGCCTGATGATCTCTCCGTTCCGGCCGGTTGCAGAGACGGTGTTCGCCGCGCTCCGCATCGAGTCGAACCCCGACATCGCCAAGGGGCTTCTGACCGTGGTGCTGCAGAACCCGAGTCCGGAAAACCTCCGCGAACTCGATACCTTGGCAACGCCCAGGAATCCCGCCGTCGCCGTTCTTGTGGCGCAATATCGCTCGACGCTGTTCAAGCGCCTGCTCAGTCTGAATCTGATTTCCGGAGACGAAACACTACCTGCCGCCGCCGGGCCGACGGCCACCCCGGCGCCCACGCCTGTTACCACCGTTACACAGGTGACCCGGGCCGTGCAACCGGCTCCTGTCGCTGTCGCTCCGGCTCTACCGGCCGTTCATCGCCCCGCGGCCCCGGAGAAGCCGGTGTCACCAAAACCATACTCGGTGGCCGGCGTCTCTGCCGCGATCCGGCAACGTGAAGTCGCACGCCACAAGGCTGATCTCGAAAAGAAGGCACGGGAAGCCCATCCGGCAATCCTCGGATTCCTACCACCGGACTTCCCCGTTGCGAAAGCCGTTGGTGCAGCGGTTGCCGTTTGTGGGCTGATACTGTTCGTCATGAGGAGCGGCCCTGCCGGTCTCGGCGAGATCCCGTCAGCTGCAAACATCGTCGAAGGCACGAGCCAGACGTCGAATACCCTCAAAATGGGTGTCTTGTGTCGCCTGACCGGAAAAGTGACGACCGTGGAGTCGCCGAGGGTCATAACGTTCAAAATCGATGATCGGCTCCTGCGCCTCACATTCAAGACGAAACCGCCGACCATTCTGGGGTTCGAGGAGGCCGACGTCGAGATCGTTCCCCAAATACGCATGAAAAACGGCGTCATCCTGGCAGACTGTTATCGGTTCAAGGCCCGCTGAGCAGCCAGGCGCGCCGATTCAGAACGTGAATCCGTCGGCTCTGGTTTCCCGCCAGGTCATGAGACCGAAGGTCGGCACGTCGAGGATCGCATCCCCAACCCAGCGATTGTACTCGGTTGTATCGTAGATCCGTTTGCGGATCGGAGGTTCGTAGGCCAGGCCTTTCGCTGTTTCCTTCGCTTCGGCAGTACGATACGACGTCAGGGAACCATACAACCGGTGAATGAACGTTCCCTTGTGAGCGAATGAGCCCATCTCGTCGAAATGCTTGTCGAAATCGGCGCCTGGATAATACGTGTCATGCGGGTTTCTTTTTGCGAAAGAGGTGAACATACCGACGGTGGTCATCTCGGGGAAAAACAGGTAATCGCCTTTCTTGTCCGTTTTTCCTTCGCACATGACAACGAGATCGTCCATCGTCTTCCGGAGCTTCGATGACTCGATCTTATTCCATACCTTCTTTTTCGAGAAATCCTCCATCCAATCGTCCTTGGCCTCGAACTTGATGACGATTTCCTTGGTGATGGTTGTGGACACGGTGTTCCCCTGCTCGTCCGTCGTGGAAGAGGTACTCACGGTGTGTTCGGGTCCATCGGAGATCTTTTTTTCGAGCTCCGTCTTCAGCTCACCCCAGGGAAGGCCGGAATCGGTGGCGAGATACCCCTGCGTTTTCTCGAGGAGTTTTGCCCTGGCCTGTTCGAGGGCCTGTCTTTTCTGTTCGGTTTCGTTGCTGCCGTTCTCGCCCGTCGTGTAGGTGTAGGAGGCCGTCAATTCCTTGTATACCTCACGGGTGCCGTTGCAGTCGAGGAACCGTTCACGTGCCTTTTCCGCGTCGTCCATGATGGTTTCGGCGATTTTATACTGCATGAAAGGATAGAGTTCGTTGCCGAAAACCAGTTTGGGATCGCTGTAATCGAATATCAGCCGGCCCCCCGCGATGACGCGGGCTGTTTTATAGTGATTGCGATACACTTCTGGGTCGAGACCATCGTAGTCGACCGTCTCCACATCGAAGGGGTCTTTATTGGTGTAATCCTGTGCATACCCGAATTTCTGCGCTTTCGACGTGCCGCCGCTCTGGTTGAAATCACCGTCGATGTAGACGTCGCCTTTCGAAACGATCGTCACATCGGCTGTCGGATTCCCGCGAACGACCACGTCTTCCTCAAAATACAACACGCTCCCGGAAGGTGGGTTGTTTCCGTCGCGGATCGCATCGCCCCAGTCGAGGATGTGCATATCCTTTTCCCCCGCCGTGTAACTGGGGTGCTTTTTGGTTTCATATGGGGTAACACCGCCGGCAAGCTGTTTGTAATACTCGTGCGGCATGAGGGCGGGGGTCATGACGATGGGATTGTTTTTGTCGCGGGTCCATTCCCGCGCTTCGGCCGGAATTGCCGGGGCGGCGTTCAGGAACTCCTGCGGATAATATCCTTTATCGTATGTACTTGTCTGGCCCGCGGAGTCAAAGTAATGGAAACCGGCACTCTTGAAATCGGGGTTGTCCCACCCGGGGGAGGGGGGGATCGTTTTCCCGTTGAACTTCGTGGAACTGAGAAAGAAGACACCGCCTCTTCCGCTCATCAGGAGCGGGATGTCCAGGGCCTGTTTCGTTCCGTCATTCCCGTCGACGCACTTGGAGCGGAGAATTTGCGATACCTCGACGCCGCGATGTCCATAGAGATTCCCTTTCGAAAAGGTGTTCGTCTTGCCGGTCTCGCCGACCGTGCCGAAGACGATGGAGAGAACATCTCCGTCATACATGAGGCATTCCTTGCCCGGAAATCGCCTGTGGAGAACCGCCGTAATCTTGCGGTAGGTGCTCTTGAAATTGCCGATCGACTCGACGTAGACGTAAGCCTTCGATTCGTCGATATTATCGGTCGATGTGTCGTCGGGGTAATCGATCAGGCCGCATCTGACCTCGAATGAGCCTTCGGTCTTGGGGATGCTTCCGGACAAATTCTCTCCGAAAGTCAAGTCGACTCCGTCGAACTCGGCCGGCGGCGGGGAGATCGTTCGTTGATTGCCCCAGGTGAGATCTTTCGTGACCTCATGCGTGAAAAAATTGTAGTTTTGGCTCATTTCGGCCACGGCCATCGCCAAGCCGGCCTCGGCGAGCGAGGTGGCCTTCAGCGTGTTCCACTCCCTGATCGAGGCGGCGATGCGGTTCGACGAGTAGTCTCGAAGCGCGGCGATGGAGATGAGCAGGACGATTCCGAGCCCGAGCGCCAGGAGGATGGTCGAGCCGGTACGCTTCGCCCCGAAGCGGAAAAGCCTGTCTCGCATCATATCGTGTTCCTTCCTCTGCTCCGTGATCAGTAAGGCGCCGAACCTCGAATGTGCGCGGTAACGAGAATTCTGGCCTGATACAGCTCCTTGTTCACGAGGCTGCCGTCGGCGTTCCTCTCTTTTCGATGCAGCTTCGCGGCCAGGCAGACATTCCTGGCGCGGGAGCCCGCGCGAAAGAATACGCAGTAATCCCGCGTCGTGTCGATTTCCGAAATGAGAGGTCTGGAGATGGATGTGGATTCGTCCAGCGGGGGGTCTTCTCCGGTCGGAACGTCGTCGTAGAATGCCCAACCGTCGTCGTTCCGGATGCGAGCGAATTTGCGCATGAGGGCCACCGTGTTGTCGTCGGTCGGAGCAAAATAGTATTCAATATAATACATTGCCGTCGACTTGGTCGATGTGTTCGCGGATACCTTGCTCGGCAAGACAGGAACGCACTTGATCAACCTGATTCGGTTTCGCGGATCGCGCGTCATGACGCTCAGGCTGCCGACGGCGGATTGGAGGCGATCTTCGGCATCGACGGCAGTGAAATCGAAGTCGGGAAACGGCGGTTCATGGTCTTGGGGGGACGGTGCGTTATCGATGAGAACGTTTGCTTCCCGGACATCCTTGAGGAGATGATCGACGGCCGACTGGACCTCGTCATTCACCTGGTGGCTCTGCATGGCCTGCTTGGCGGATCTCTGGCCGGATATGAACAGGTTCGTGATCGCGAGGATGATCATGGCGAGAATAACGGCGCCGACCATGATTTCGATCAGCGTCATGCCAGAAGCATCCCTTCGAGAATATGTCGGCATGCGTGTAAAAACGGCGAAAGCGTTCATTCATGCCTCCCGATGATGGTGGCAAGATCGAGGCTCATGTTTCGCCCTTCCCGGGACGTATACCGAATGGAAAAACGCATCCGGAACGCCGAGGTCTGAGATGAATCGCCGCTGGGCGTGATTTTGGCAAGCTCGAGATCTTTGACCGAATATTCTATGCCGTTGAAGGTGTAGGTGCGGTCCTGAAATTCGGTCGGGAATGCCCCGAGGTTCTCGAACGTGTAGGCACGCGCGGTTTCAATCAGGGTGTGGCCTATGAACGCCGCCTGGGAATGGTCGCGGGTGCCGGTGATCGCTTTCGATTCGTTCATGATCACCATGAGCGAAGGAAACAGAATGATCGCCATGATGAACACCCCAACCATGATCTCGGTCAGGGTCATGCCGCATGAAACGCTTCTGGAACGCAATGTCGTCGTACTCATATTCTCAAAGGATCCCGATTTCTGTAGCGGATATATAATACTATACTCGTTTTCTCGGGGGGTTGGAGAGGTATTTTCATTCGCTGCACGATACGAACGGGGGGGGAATTTCACCGATCCGGCGCTGGCCGGGAAAAATGATTCGCGGAAACGACGAAAAGTTGGTATCGTACACCACGCTGATATCGGCAGAAACGAAGGGATGTGCATCGGTGAAAACATTTCATGCGACTCTGGGAATCGTTCTGGCAGCGGTTTGCTGTCTTGGTTCGGTGACAGCTTTTGCGGCTGATGCCCCCCCCGTTTCGGGAGATGCATCGGAGAGCTATCTGTTGAGACTCTCTCCCACGGCGGCCAGTGTTAGTTCCTTTTCGGTCGAAGTGCAGTCCCGGATGGCCGTGAACATGCTGCTGATACCGAAAACGACCCTAATGGGACTCATGACGCTCGGCGGAGACTCTGCGATCGCTCCGGGAAACGGCGAGACCGTCATGCAACACCTGACGACACATACCGCCTCGATGGCGTATTACGAACCCGGGGCGGCGAACAGGGAGATCCCCCAGGAGCGTATCATCGAAACGTTGTTCGCGAGCGGGCTTCCCGCGCCAGGTCATCCCGTGCGACTGACACTGGACGAAAAATGTGTGATTACCACCGCAGAAGGCGTGCCCGAACGGTACAAGAAATTCTACGAAGTCACCCTTCTCGAATACCCGGACGGCCGCGTCGGGACTGGCGACTCCTGGGTCGCTTCACATATCGTTCCCATATCGCCTGATCCGAACAGCGAAACGGTGGATTGCCAGGCCGTCGCGACGTTCACGCTGGCATCCGTCGATCGTGATGCAGGAGAGGCGGATATCGCGTTCGAGACACGACTCGTGAGCTTGCAGCCCGTCAGCTCGGGTGCCGCGGTCATCGACGGAACGGCCGAAGGGAAGATCCGAGTCCGCCTGTCCGACGGCATTCCGCAGCGATCAGATTCTGTTTCCCGAACGACGCTCGATTTCGGCGGCAGCAACCACGTCGATCTCGAACAGCGCATTCGCAGTGATTTCATGAATCGGCAACTGGCAGAAAGCGAGACACAGGAATAGACGATGAACCATTCCCGACGATCGACTGAAATAGCGATTCTTGGCGCGGGACCAGCCGGACTGGCTGCTGCGCTGGAACTGGCCCGTCACGGCCGCGACGATCTGCTGCTGCTCGACAGACACCCCATCCCTGGAGGCCTCTCTCGCACCGAGGTTTTCGAGGGGAACCGATTCGACGTCGGCCCCCACCGCTTCTTCACGGCAAGCCGCGAGATCAACGCTCTCTGGCACGAGTTGCTCGGTGACGAGTTCCTTCCGGTTCAGCGATTGACTCGCATCTTTTATAAAAAGAAGCTGTTCAGATACCCCCTCGAGGCCGTTGACGCGCTTCGCAACCTGGGTCTGCGGGAATCCGTGACGTCGATGCTCTCGTATGCCGCATCGCAATTTCGGAGGACGAAAGGTGAGGCCAGGACCTTCGAAGAGTGGGTATCGGGCCGCTTCGGAACGAAGCTGTACGAGACATTCTTCAAGACATACACCGAAAAGGTCTGGGGCATCCCCTGCCGCGAGATCGGTGCCGAGTGGGCTTCACAGCGTATCAAGGGCATCGATCTGAAGACGGTCGTCACGAACGCCCTGTTCAAGCACCGGGTGCAGGCGAAAACCCTCGTCGACGAGTTCGATTACCCGTCACTCGGCGCGGGCATGATGTACGAGCGCATGTGGGAGCGCGCATCCGGCGCCCGCCGGGAACTCCTCTTGAAAACGGATGTGACGAAAATCCGCCGGGACGGCATGCGCGTCACGGAAATCGAGGCCCGCGCAGCCGACGGAACCACCATGGTCGTGCGTCCCGGCCATGTGTTCAGTGGCATTCCGCTGACGCTGATGCTCGGCATGCTCGAGCCGGCGGTCCCCGAAGACGTGCGACGGGCGATCGATGCCTTGTATTATCGAGACCATATAACGGTTAATATTGTCGCTGAAGGGACAGACCTGTTCCCCGACCAGTGGATCTACGTTCACGCCCCCGAGGTCCGCATGGCCCGCATGGCGAACTTCAACAACTTCAGCTCTCGCATGGCTGCCCGGCCCGGCACGAGCGTGATCAGCATCGAGTATTTCGCGTTCAGGGGCGACGACCTGTGGAACCGGCCGGACGACGAGCTCAAGGCTCTTGCCGCTCGCGAACTCGCGCTGATGAACCTCCTGCCTCCCGAGCGCATTCTTGGAAGCTTCGTCACGCGCGAAACCGAAAGCTACCCGACGTATTTCCTCGGCTTCCAGGAGGCGTATGAGAAGGTGAAAGCCTTCGCGTCCGGCCTCGAGAATCTCTCCTGCGTCGGTCGGGCGGGTCTGTACAAATACAACAACATGGACCATTCGATCGCGACCGGCCTGGCGGCCGCAAGAAAATTCATTGGCGTGACGCCCGAAGCCGACGTTTGGTCGCTCAACACCGACGAAGAATACCAGGAAAACGCCTCTCGAAAATAGCTACCGGTCGGTTGGGCCGACCCCGACGAGTTTCAGCAACGCGGCGGCGATGACGAAGACCGGCGCGACGAGAAGCGCCAGTGAGTAAGTCGAGAAATACGCGATGCCGAGCATGCTTGCGGCGGTGTCTGCAGGGTCGCCGGTCGGCGAGGTTCCGCTGATGACGCAGGTATACTCGCGCAGTCCCGCGACGTGGCAGATCGCGAACAGCAGGAACAGCATCAGCGCCCTGTCGAGAAAACCGCGCGGCGAGAAGAACGGCGCGCCGGAAAAACTGTTCGTGAGGCGATTCCAGAGGCTCACCGGTTTTCCCCCCGTTCCGTGATCTTGCGCCAGGCAGGGCCAAGCGTCATCGAATAGAGCAGTACTGCGTCACCGACGGCATTACTGCCGCAGTATTTGAGCTTGTCTCCGGTTCTGATCGGGAATCCGCCCAACTCGAGCGCCGCGTGAAGCCCGCGAAGGAATTCGGTATCGCCAAATTCGGCGGCTCCGACGAACGCGAGGCCGGTCGAACCGGCCGACAGATCGAGAAGCGGAAGAATCGGGCCAGAATCGACGTCGCCCGAGCCGGGGCACTCGGGCGGCCACTCGTAGGCGTAATCGAATCCGACGATCCGGTTCCGCAGCCTGGCGCGGGCCCGTTGATACTGGTCGGCGGCGAACTCCCGGTCGATCAGCGACAGGCAGTGGGCCGCGAGCCAGATCGACGAGCCCTCGGGACCGTCGAGAACATCGCCGTCGAGCGTGAACGCTGAGTTCAGCAGGCCTGTCTTTGGTTCGACGAGTTTCGAGCGCGCGGTCGCGACCCATCGTTTGAAGAGAGCTTCGTGGTCCGTGCCGTCGAGATGATCCGAAACCCTGATCGCGGCGAGGCCGACCGAGTTGCAGAAGAGCCAGCACTCGTTCGGATAGCTTTCGACGCACATGACGGGGCTTGTTTCCATCCGCTTGGCCATGACCCCGACACGCTCGAGCATCTGGATCCGGTATTCTTCGCGCTCCGAGACGAGGCGCCGGAGCCCCATCATGAGGGCGATCTCCCCGTCGAGAAAAATGCTGCGAACCGGCTGGTGCTTGAACGGACCCGCCTGCGCGTAAGGCATCAAAAAGAAAAAGTGGCCCTGTTCCCGTTCGAGTCTGACCGTCTCGTCGATGATGCGATCCACGATCGGAAGCGTCGTCGACGCTGTCTGTGGATCGCGCAGGGCCATGTTCGCGAGAGACCAGACGAAAAAGCTGCGGGCCATGAAGTCCCACTCGGCATTCCGGCCGCGCATCCGCTCGATCTCGGCCCGCTGCCCGACCTCGTCCGCCCAGATCGCGATATGGCTTGCCGCGAGCGCCCGCGCTTTCGGCGGAACGCCCGTGATGCTCATATATCTGCTGCTATCTTCCAAAAAGAGCAGGTGAAATGACGGCAGCCAGATCGCCGCGCCGACCATCAGCGCAACAATTCCGGCAAGGGTCGGGCGTTCCCTGATCCAGTTCTTCACAAGGGAAGTATACACCTTCTCCCGCGGCGTTCAAAACACGGCTGAGAGACAGGCAGACGCAATAGATTCAGATGCTCTGCGCACATGGGCTGTCGGAGCTGGTTTGAAACCAGCCCCGACAGCGCGATGGCGAAAACAGGATTTGAGCATG
>JAGOCE010000283.1 GCA_017998915.1 Candidatus Ozemibacteraceae bacterium | reverse complement strand
ATTCCATCGCGGCCGATCTGAGAAGCATCTTCGCCGCGAACGGCCCTTCGGAATCGAAGGTTCTGGGCAGAAGCGTCGACTTCAGCCAGTTCAAGGTTCGCGGCCATTACGAGAAAGACCCGCGTCTTCAGAGCTATTTCAGGATCATGATGGCGCTGTCCCAGCTTTCGCTGAAGGTCTTCGCCGACGACGGCAGGAGCCCGGGTCCGGATCTCCCGGCAATCGCAGCTCTTGTCGGCGTCGCAGCGAACGCGAAGGTCGAGGGGAAGCCGGTCATCGAAGCCGTCGAATCGATCTGCCAGCCGCTGTCGTATCTGGTCGGGGAGAAGGAGGACATCGGCATCACCGACCTGCGCGGCCTTCTGCAGGGGATTCGCGTTCCGCCGACCTCGAAAGCCCCGTCGGACGAGGAGTTTCATAAAATCCTGTTCGACAAGCTCGCCGCATGGCCGAAGCCCCGCCTGAATCCGTTGTCGGGCGTGCAGGTCGTCTTTTTCCCGCAGCGGGTGACGCTGGACAGCGAAGTCATGCAGCGGCTCGTGTATCGGGCCGTCGGCACGGACGCGAACAAGCGGCTTCTTCCGAAGCTGCTCGACGTGATGGCCGCCCTCGGTTCGGATCGCGCGGAGAAGCTTCTGATCGAGTTTCACAAGGAGAACAGGTTCGAAAACTACCAGGAGTCGCTCGCCGAGCAGAAAAAGAGCATCGGCGCCCTTTCTGCCGGTGACTGGGAGCGAAGTGCCTACCGCCGTTTACTGAAGAGTTTCGCAGATCTGCTGAAGGACAACGGTCGAACGGCCCTCGAGCACACGGGCAGCGACGCCTGGACCGACCGCCTGCTCACGGCCGCTCTCGGAAGCCTCACCGCGCTTCGGCACGACACCCTGCTGTACAACAAGATGGGCGGGGCCGAAGCCGGCGAAGGCGGCGAGATCGAGGACTGGATGGTTCGCCGCCTTCCGTCGGTCGCCGTCGATCCGTATCCGGAGGTGTTCGGCGGCCTTCGCCGGCTGACGGTCGAGCTGTTCGGCAGGCTCTCGGCGCAGGGCTATCTGCCGAAGAACGCACGCGACGAGGACTCGGACCAGGATTACGACGAGATCTTCCCGCTGACCTCGAAGGGGCTGACACTGAAGATGATCGAGCTCTTCTCGCTTCTCGAAACCTGCGCCGAGAAACAGGCCGCCGGCCAGCCGCTCACCCCCGCCGAGCACGAGAAGCTGTGGAGATTCGGCGTCTGGTGCGAGCATCTGACGATCGCCCTGATCAGGCCCGACAAGGAGTTCTACAACATCGTTCAGGAGGAAACGTCGCTCATCGCCGACGTGTTCAACGGCGACGGCACCTGCCTCGAAGTCGCCATCGGCCGGGTGTTCGAGCTGTGGGTCAGATGCAACGGTCCCCGCGGAGAGCGCCTGCACCGCGGCGGTATCTTCTCGTTCTACGAGTTCGAACAGCCAGTCTCGAACCGCCTGTCGGACGAAGACTGGCGGAAGATGATGCGCGACGGGAAAGCCCCGCCCCCGCCTGCATGGACCGCTTCGTATCTGTCCGGCGATGCGACGAAGCTGGACTTCAAGGATGGCTGGTATGAGGAAGAGGAAAATTCGGGCGCGGACAACTGACCAGTGCTCCCATAGGGGCGGGCTTGAAACCCACTTCTATATATCAGCTACTATTCTTAAAATCCGGACGGTTCCATGAGTCCGTGGCTGATCTGGTTATTATTCGGGCTCGTCGATCATCTTTGGTTGCGCATCGAATTCGCGGGTGATTTCGCGCTTGGACGGGAGATCCCGCGACGCATCGAATCGGTCGGGGCCGACCGGTATTTTTCGTCGCTCAGGGAGCATCTGCGCACCAGCGATCTGGCCGTCGCGAACCTGGAAGGTTCGGTACGAACCAGTGAAGAACCAGGTTCCAGGGCAAGGCGATATGATCTCTCGTTCGACGCGGAAGCGCTTGCCTTCCTGATGCGGAGCGGCTTTTCAGCTTTCGGGCTTGCGAACAACCATGCGCATGACGGAGGGCCGGGCAGTCTCGAACGCACGATCGATGGGCTTTCCGCTCTCGGGCTTACGGGATTCGCCGGCCGTCACGAGTTCCTGATCAAAGACATACCGATCGTGGTTCATGCCGCCGACCTCACGGGCTCCCCGCTGGGCGGCAGGCGTTACCAGAACCTCGTGAACCAGGTCGCAAGCGATTCACGCGGGAATCTGACGTTCGCTTTCCTGCACGTCGGCATCGAGGATACCGAATACGTTTCGCCGACGGAGCGAGGCTTCGCAAAAGCCTTGATCAAGGCTGGCGCGGCGGGCGTGTTCGGGCACCATCCGCATCGGATCAAATCAAGCGGCAGTATTGCCGGGCGCCCCCTCTTTCACTCCCTCGGAAGCGTCCTGTTTGACCGATCCCGCCAGCCCGACTGTTACGGACTTCTTGTCAGAGTTCATGTGTGGGCCGGGGTTCCGCTTACGTGGGAAACGCACATCGTTCACCTGCAGCCCGTCACGCATCAGCCGATCGTGCTCCCGCGAAGATTTCTGTCACCCGGAAGCATCGGCGAGATCCCCCACCCCTCCGACAGATAACACATCCGGACAGGAAGGAACGCGGGCGAGGCCTGACGGCTTCGCCCGCGCTCGATGAATTCAAAGGATGTCAGCGGAAGAACGTCGTCACCCCGAACACGACTCTATAGTTGTAGCCATACCGCTGGTCGTTCGTCACGGCGACGGGCACGCCGACCTCGAACGCGAAGTTTTCGGTGGGCGTGTAACGCAGGCCGGGGGTCACGTCGATCTTCAGGCCTTCCGCGCCCCAGTCCTGGCCGTTCACTTCGGCCATGACGGTGACGTTGTTGGTGTGCGGATATTCGAGACCTATATTATAGTAGAAGATATCAGCAAGTCCATCGGGGTAGAACTGGGTGTTCGGATCGCCCGTCATCACGTAACCGAGGTTCAAGTGGGCGATGACGCGCTCGAAGTTTTTGCTGAAGGCCGTGTAGACCTCGAAGTCGGTCTTGCCGGTTCCCAGGCCCTTGGCATCGCTGCCGGTGGGGAACTTGAAGGCGAGACCGAACGCGCCGCGGGTCTGATACTGGGGGTTATCGAACACGCGGTATTTGAACGCGAGCTTCGAGTCGCCGCTTCCGGATTCGCGGAAATCCTTCGACCAGAGGATGCGGGACTTGATGGTGTAGTTGAGAATCGGCATCGAGAACGCGAACTCGAGGTCATTCGTTACCGAATAGTTGAAGAACAGGGGAATCTCGAGCAGGTCGCCGCTCTCGCCGCTCGCCAGGACGCGGTCATAGACGCGATCGAGGTTGAACCAGCTCGAGTGGAAGCCCATCTTGAACGAGCCTTCCTTGCTGACGTCGGCCGAGGTGGTCGTGAACAGGCCGGTCAGACCCATCATGTTGCAGGCCAGCACGCGGGTCACGGCTTCGCCCAGAGGGGCCGTCATCATCGCGTCCCGGCTGACGGGCGGCAGGGTCGTCCGGGACGGCTCGGGCAGACTGGACACGGGGGGAAGTTTCAGCGGTTCCTGCGAGTAGATCTCCTGGTCGGTTGAGCGAAGCGCGGGCAGCGGCGCCGGCTGATTCGCATAGGGAGCCGGAACTGGCATCACCGGAGCCGGAGCAGGGGTAATCATCGTATCGGAGCTGCTGGAAACGATCGGAGCGGAAGAGCGTTTTTTCGCCTTCGCCTTTTTCGTCTTCTTCTTCACGCTGCTCTTTGCGGGAGCAGGGGTGATGGAACCTCCCGCCGTGTCGGAGATTCCGGCAGATGAAGAGAGGGCGGACCCGCTCACGGGCGGAAGAGCCGCACCACCGGTGTCTGTCGACGACGGAACCGGAGTCGAAACCGCCGGCAGTGAGCCGGCCTGGCCCATGGCGGGGCTGGCATCGGCGACGCGCCGGTACGGGTTGACCGGTTGCCGCCTGACGCTGGAGATGAAGGAACTACTGAACCCCGACTGCTTCAGCTGGTTCTGGACCTCGGGCTGCAGGTATTCCTGCGCGCCCGCGGGCAGAGCCAGCAGAGTCGCAGCCAGGGCCAATATCGCGGTGTTTCTGCTCATGCCTCGCTCCTTGCTGTCCGGTTCGCCGGACACACTGAGTCACCTCGGCCTCATCGGCACGATGCATGAATTTCTTAACGTTCTTTTTTGACGCCGTCGAAAAAATCCCTGGCCCTCGAAACGAATCCTTCAGACCTGACGCGGGAACGAGGCTCCTCGTGGGCCTCACTCGGCCCGGCGATACCAGAACCAGCTCGTTGCCCTGAATCTCGCTGCAAAGGGGAAGCACAGGAACGTGAGCAGAACGAGGATCATCCGGAGGTGACTTTCGGTCTTTCTCCCTGAGGTCTCGATCATCGGGGATGGAATGATGCGGAACGGCATTCCGCGTTGTTTTCCCCAGCGTTTGATCCGCCACGAAAACCAGATCTCCTCGCTGGCATACACTTTTTCAGAGAACCCACCGACATCGGCGAAAGCATCGGCGCGACAAAAAATGCAACACCCGGCCGCGAGACCGAAGCTTCGGGAAATCGCCCGCCAGAGTTCGAGGAGTTTGCGATTGGGAAGATTCAGCGGCCTGTCGAACGTCACCGTCGCCCCACCGCCGCACCAGCCTCGGACATGCATGGCTTCGACGGCAGCGGCGAGCAGCGGACCGTTCATGAATGTGTCGGCATCGACGAACATGAGATACTTCCCGCGAGCTGCACGTGCTCCGGTGTTCCGGGCACGTGAAATCTGGTTGAACGGCTCGAAAACGACCCGCGCACCCCGTTCCCGGGCAATCTCGCCGGTGCGGTCCCGCGAGTTGTTGTCGACGACGACAACCTCTCCGGGCCACGACACCGCGGTCATGGCCTCGTTTACCGCCGCCAGGCAGGCCGGCAGCAGTTTTTCCTCGTCATAGGCCGGGATGACGATCGAATACAGCGGGGTCAGGGCTTCATGTTCCTGCATTTTCTCATCGTATCATCTCGACCCTACCGCATGATACATTGTCCGTGAAAATCGCAGCTATTGCAGAGAGGAATCAGGATGGACGCACTCCCATGAGCATATATACCAATAACGATACTTCACTCATGGTCATTCGAGAGGCAATGCCAGCCGACCTGACCTCACATCCAAGGAGGATCGAGATGAACGAACATTACATCCGCCACCATCTGGCTCGCCGCCTCGTATTATCACTGGGTTTTCTGGGTTTTTTCATTGCCCTCGTCTGCCCAGCGATTTCCGCTGCCGCCCCCGAGACCCAGGCTGGAACCCTCGTCCTGATTGGCGGCGGCCTGAAGGTCGACAATGTCGAGATTCTCGGCGCCGTCAGAGACGCGGTGTCCGGAATGTGTGCAAAGAAGGGCCAGGACAGGCCTCGCGTGGCGATCGTCCCATCCTCGTTCACCGATCTGGCCGAGGCTCGGACAGCGTTCGAGCGAAAGGCTCCCGACAAGCATCACGAGGATCCGGGATACCGCATCTGGCTGACGAACGCGGGCTTTGAGCCCGTGCTCATTCCGGTGACCCAGGACACCGTTTTCCGGAAGGACAAC
>JAGOCE010000015.1 GCA_017998915.1 Candidatus Ozemibacteraceae bacterium | reverse complement strand
GGGCGCCGAACTCGAGGTGGAAATTGACCCGGCGCATCGAGGCCTGGTCCAGTCGGGTTCCGTAATTTGTCGCCGCCACGAAGACGCCCTTGAACGACTCGAGCGCCGAGAGTAGTTCGTTCACCTGGGTCACCTCCCAGCTCCGAACGGCCGATTCCCGGCTCGAAAGAAGGCTGTCGATCTCGTCGAGGAACAGCACGGCCGACTCTCGTTCTGCCTGGCGGAACACCGCGCGGATCGTCTTCTCGGTCATCCCGACGTAGGGGCTGAGAATCTCGGAGGCCGTCTTCGCGTGGAGGGGCATGCCGAGCAGAGAACTGAGGCGGCGGGCGAAATGGGTCTTCCCGGTTCCCGGGGGGCCCTGCAGGAGAATCGTCAGGGCCCGCTTCGTCGGGGCCTCGCGCCATCGTGAGGCGACGGTGAGAATCTGGTTCAGATCGTCGGCCGGCTGGATATTCATCTGCTCGATCCCGACCGGTTCGCCGACGTCGGCCAGGACCGTCTCGGTCTTGCCCTCCTCTTCGGTGAACAGCAACTGGGACTCGAGCAACCGGTCGATATACGCGACGAACTCGGCGCGGTTCAAGTTCTTCCGAGGCAGGCTCGCGGCGTTGCGGAGGGCCGCGTCGATCCCGCCGGCGCTGACGGGGCGTTCGCGGGCGAACCGTTCGAGGTCATCGGGCCGAAGAAGCCGCGCAACGCCGTGCTTCCTGGCCGCCGTTTCCCAGATCGAGAGACGGTCTTTCGGGGTGGCGCGCTCATACCGGATCGCGAAGTCGAACCGACGCCGCGTCGACGGATCGATGGCGCCAAGGTCGTTGGCGACCCAGAACTGGGTGCAGATGGCCGCATCGAGCGCGTCGTTCATCATCGCCTTCCCGACGGACGAGCCGGATGCCCCGAACAGGGCCCGGAACATCCCGCCGCCACCGGCGCCGAGCAGGGTGTCCGCCTCGTCGACCAGGATCGCCGTGTCGGGCTGGGCGCCCCGCGAATTGCGGCAGGCGACGAGGCCCCTGATGCGAAAGCCGTCCGTGACCCGAACGGAATCGTCGGAATCCTCGCTGCGACCGGGTCGCATCGCAACGACGTACAGGCTCAATCCGAGCTCGCGGGCCAGCGCGTGAACCGTCTCGGTCTTGCCGGTTCCGGGCGGCCCGGCGAGCAGGATGTTGATGCCGCGACCTTGCTTCCTGTTGGCCAGGAGGGTACGGATGGTCTCGACGTCCCGGTGGCTGATCGTCAATTTCTCGAGAGGAAGGGCGGGTCCGTCGAAATGCTGGTAATACCAGGTCGAGAGTGTGAGTTTGCGGCTTCCGGTGAGATACTCGACCACTTCGCTCCGCACGTCGCCGTCGCGGTCGAAAAAGTTCAGTCGCCGCAGGGCCCCGTCGGTCGAAACGGCCTTCATGAATACCGGCCGGCTCGCATCGATCAGGTATTGATATCGATATATATTGTGCAGACCGCGCGAAGCAGGTCGTATACTGTCGAGAATACACTCGATGGCGGGCGAGATTTCATGGAGCGCCGTCAGGGCGATGATCTCGGTTTCGATCTCGGAAAGCCGGAAGGTGCGCCGAATTTCGTCAAGTTTCCGGGAAAATCTCGACAGCCGTTTCGATTCGCGGCGCTCGGCGGTTTCGATCGCATGACGGAGCTGTTCCATGAGAAGCAGACGGATTTTCGGCCCGACGCTGGATTCGGTGGTGACGATGCGGAAAAAATCGTCGAGGTCAGGATTGGGACTGAAGATATCAGCGGTTCGCGGCGAGGCCATGAGCTTTTCCCGGTAGGGTTCGAGAACGTGCAGGGAATCCCGCATGAACATCTTGCGGCGCCGTGCATTGAGGAGTGAGTAAAATGCGCGGCAGATATCCGAACCCACGTTCAGCCCAAACCGGTTCATGATCTGGAGCGCGGCTCGCAGAACGTGCAGATGCGCACCGACGTCGGCCTGATGAAGCGTGTGTTTTTCCGTGCGAAGTCTCATGGTCGGTTGGTCCTCCTTGTATGGGATGCGGCATGTGTTTTATTTGCTTTTTCGTTCCGCATCGAACAATTCCTCGAGGAGACCAGGGAATTTTTTCTTGAATTCTTCGACGGCTTGTCGGACCGCTTTTTCAACATCTGATTCGTATTTCGGTCTTGGCTTTTCTTCCTCGCATTGATACTTCTTCATACAACCACCTCGTTCATTCATTTCAAATTGAAGATCTCGTGATGACGCAAGATCTACAATCATTTGCAAAGCAGAGCAGAAAAATCTTCCTCTCTGAAGTGTTGTACCAGCAGGCCGCCGCAAAAGTGCGTCAGGATGATCTTGCGCTTCGAGAAGAGGAATTCCCGGGCCTCCTCGTTCCATCCGATATCGAGTCGCGGGTCGTGAACGTGGTGAATATTGAGACTTTCAAAGTGGACCCAGAGGCCGCTGCCGGGTTTCCAGGAAAGGGCACACCAGTCGGTAATCGCGTATATATCGTTGAATGTATATGACCAGTTGAAATGGCGATAATAGCCGATCGTTTCCAGGAGTCGCGTGATTCTCTGCGGGCGATCGATCCGGTGGAGTTTCACCAGCGGGTCTTCACCGCACAGCATAGTGGAGAAACTCGCCGGAGCTGATAATCGTATCGCACGTTCGAGACTCTCGGGAAAAGGGAAATGCTTTCTGATGAAGGCCTCGCGCCGGCGCTTGTACTCGTTCATGCCACTCCCATTTCCTGTCGTCTATTTCAGGTTCAGGGCTTCTCTCGCACGGTCGTTCCAAAGTGTCTGGATCCAGTCGTCGGGGTAAAGGAGCTCGGACTTCACCCAGATGACGTTCCAGCCGCGGCCGGTGAGGCGGTGTTTCATGACGAGCGCGCCCACTTCGTTCGAGGTGTGAATCATCACCGGGCAGAACGGTTCCGTCAGATTCAGGAAGTCGACGACGAAACAGCCGCAGGCAATTCCGAGATTGCCGCACGGGGTCTCGTGGGGCTGAAGGTCGTGATCGAGCGAAAGAAGCCGAATCTCCGCCCGATGCGCATGAAGGTACGCGATAGCCTCGAACGCGTCATTCCGAACGACGATATCGAGACCGAGCCCCGCGAACCGGCGAATCCGTGATTCATTATCCTCGAGAAGAAAGATGCTCATACGTTCGTACCAGCCTTTCTGCGATGTGTTGAACGATCATTCCATCCGCGGCGACTCCGAGAGTTTCCTGATCAGCCTCTTGATGGTTTCCCCCGGAAAAAGATCTGACAACTGCCGGACAAGCATCCAGATATGAATCTCACCGCCGGCCTCGGCAAGCCGGCCCGTTCTTTTCAGTTCCTGGATCACATGGTTGTCGAAGACATACCTCTCCCTCGTCTTCAATTCGGCGATAGCCCGGAAGATCGCCCGGTGAGCCGGAACGGTGAAGTGTTCGGGTTTCAAAAGAGCAACGGCCATGTCGGAAAGCTCGGCGTTGCCGTTCCACTCCGCCATGATCGCCGCGAGAATCTGCATCTCAGCTTCGGCCGGCGTCTGTTCGATTTTCGGGGCATTCACCTCCGTCGAAAAAAAGGCCGCGTCGAGGCAGATGCAGTCCTCCTGTCTTACCGGCATGACATCGATGCCGACATACAGCTTCATCGAATCGGATTTCATCTGCCTGACGGCGGCATCGACGATCCGGCGCACGTCGTCCGCCCGTTCCCGCTCGGATACCACGAACCGGAGGAAGCCGCATGTGGTGTACGTCAGATCTTTCGACAGCATCACCGTGACGAGGTCGTCCTTTCTGCCGACAATCCTGAAACTGGAATACGACGGGCAGGTGTGGAGCGCCTCGAATAACAAATCAAGCGGGAAATCGTAGACGCGCTCCGTCACCCCGTTTATCAGCATGCCTAATCCGTGCGTCGTGAACTCGAGGCAGAATGCGTCATTCCTGTATTCTCTCAGCCCGACCGGCGATGAACGCGGGATTCGGAAGGACTGGCGGATTTTCCGAATGAGCGCGCGATCGGAAAGGATGTCACGCCCCCCGGCAATTACGAAGGTGTTTCGTTCGAGATCGAGCTGCACGCATCCATCCGGAAGCTCTTCGACGGTCTGCCTGTCGAGTTCAGGGTGTTCGCCGAGAAGCACTTTCCGGCATTCGACGACGGTGTCACGCGGGAGAAGATACTTGCACTCGCTCACCCCTTTCCGAACGCCGGAGGGACAGGCAACGATTCGACCGTCATGGACCAGGAACGGGCCGAGCAGGGGTGGGTTTTTGGCGGCCGCGTGTTTTTTCAGACGCTTGGTAATGCGACCCCAGGCGACATCATCGAACGGCCAGGTCTCGAGCTTTTTCCGGTATGCCATACTGCCTCCTGTTTTCGACGAATACATCATCACGGTTGTCACGCAGGGCAGGCTCGTTCACGTGGTGCAGTTTCGGAAGACACCCGAGGGGATTTCGCGGCCTTTGCAGGAAAGGCTCATGTGAGGGATCGATTCGGCAGGGGCTTCGAAGAGCCCGATGAAACGGCCGTCGGTGTCGAACTTCATGCCGTTGTCGAAGGTCTGCTGGTATCGATAGCCGGTGATCTTCCCGAAGGCGATGATCGCGCCCTTGCTTGCCTCGTAGTGCCGGCGGATGATGTCGCCGATCTCGGCGGGGCTCATATCGGCCGACGCGACGGGGATGAACCGCCGGTAGGGGGATCCGGTAATGACAGCGACGAAAATCGGAGATGGAATCGTGCGTTCTGTCTCGACAAACAGGTGAGGATGGAACTCGGCTCGCGCCTTCGCGACCATGACCTCGATTTCGCGTTTCCGGTCGGCTCCGAGATCCGCCGCGGCCTTCGTAATCACGTCGTCCGGGGCGAGGCGTAAGACCGTTGCGAGTCGCCGGAGCAAGTCCTCTCCGTGTTCATCCCCGGCAAGAAACTTCTCGATGCGTCGAATACCCTTCGCCGAATTCCTGTACCCGAGAGCGCGCGAGAATGGGCCACGCCCGTCTTGCTTCACGGCTTGCCTGACCAGAGTTCTGAGCCCGTCGAGATACGCACCCATATCGACCACCTCTCTGTAGAAATATTCACCTATCCCTCTATTCGATACATCTTTTATACTATTTAACAGTTTTCCCAAAATATGCGGTTTACCGAAAAAGGCGAGCGCGCCATCGAAGAGGGAAGCAGTGATTCAGTGCAACGAGGGGAAGCTTTTCCTTACGCCCCTTGAACTGGAACAGACGGATATAGAGGTAGCAGGCCCTGTAGAGAACCTTCTGCTGTCTTCGCTCGTCGAGTTTTGCGAACGGAATGAGCTTCTCGGGCGGGTATTCCTCGGCCTTCAGGAAAACGTATGGCAGTTCATCCTGCTCCCTGATGCACCACAACAACCATTGGATGTTCTCATCATCCGGGGGGAGCTTCACCTCTTCACCAGCTGCCTCCTCATCTATCGCGCGAAGAATCACATAGACGGAATAGGGGTCTTCTAGGACGTCGGTGTTAACCGTTTTCAGAACATCAATCTGTTCCGGCAACATAAAGACGTCTCCTTTATCATATATCTATACATATATTCAAAAGAGAACCCTGGAGAGTCAGCTCAAGGGTAGCTGCCCTATCATTTCATCGTTGAAATAGACTTTTCCAGCTCCGCGTCTTCGATATAAAAAACTTCAGGGCAAGGTTGTTCAGGCCTGACCGCATTGATGATCATCTGCCCCAATCGCAAATCGGGATTCAGCAGCCATTTCTCTCGTATCGCCGCCAACACCCTGTCAATTCGCGCGATTTCTCTCATGGTAGCCTCCGAACTATTTATTCTGAATGGAATCATACAGTTGCAAGTTTTTCCGCCATACCCTTCACAGCAGAATCTGAATCTCTCGGAATGACAATCATTTCAATATCCTCTTGAACAATTGGTCGAAATATTCTTGCTTCATAATAGCAACCAATCATTCGAGGATTGCATTGTTTCTTCAGAAGACAATTAAACATATAATTCCAATAATACCTTTGAAGTGAAACGAAAATGTCAGTATGGTGTTCAGACAAATGATGGTATCTCAGGAAATTTCTGGTTGATGCATTCAGCACGAAGAGTTTATAAGCAAGGTTTTTCAGGTCACCGTTGAATATGACTGTTTTTTCTTTAATTCTTTCCAAATCCAGAATCAAACAGATATTTCCATAATTCCAACCAAATTCACAGGTGAAATCACGTGTGTGCACATAACCAGAAACATATTTCGATTTCGGCGGAATCTTCAAGATCTTATACAGTTTACCAATATTGCTCCGGCACGATTCCTTCTTCAAAAAGTCTTCATCATTCGCCCAAAATTGCCGCCCAAATCTTTTCAAAAGAAAATATTCGACTTCATGCGATTCGATATGCGTCAGAATATGGAACCTCAATGGACGAGGCCATGGTATTTCATAGTGTATTGGAATTTTCATTGTCTCGTTCCCTGTGGTTGAGAAGTTCAGTGGTCGGCATGTGAAAGATCGTGATTGGAAATACCCTGGAGGCGACCGGAGCCTGCAACCCCTCAGGGCTGCCTGATGGGGGTTGTGTGACTGACAGCCGCGAGGAAGCGGAGAAGGATTTCGGGGTTGTCACTTTCGTCGCGGGTGAGGACGTAGCCGCGATGACGGCGATCGTATTTCACCGTGAGGCCGAATTCGAGCGAGATGCCGGCTATGTCGCGTTGGAGGGTGCGCGGGGTAATTTCAAGACCGTGCGCATGCAGGAACCGATGAATCTGTGACAACGACGGGTAGCGGCACCGAGTCACCTTCTCGATGATCAACGCGTATCTCTTGACGATGCCCTGGATGCTCATGGCGAATCCTCCGGATATACAGGCAGATTCTGCAGGTCTCACGCCCCTTCGGTGCTCGTGAAGCCGATCAGCGCGCGCCGTACGGGAGATCGGGAGTTGCGCATTTCGATGAGGCCGTCGATCAGTTCCGTATGCCTGGCGGTCATGCCGGGAACGAGGGTCATGCGGCGGCGCATGTTCGCGAAGTCGCTCGGCACGAGGCCGGTCATGCCCGCGAGCCTTTTTTTGATCGACGGCGTGATCGCGTCTTCGCCGAACTCGGCCAGGAGCTTCTGGTAGAAGAGTTCTGCGGCGGCTGGGGCAAGCTCGCCGAATCGGAGGCGGAAGTGGAAGCGGCGCATCGATGCCTTGTCCAGCGAGGCGGCGTGGTTCGTCGCCGCGAGAAACACGCCCTTGAACGTCTCGAGCGCCGACAGCAGTTCGTTGACCTGGGTCACCTCCCAGCTTCGAACGGCCGATTCCCGGCTCGAGAGAAGGCTGTCGACCTCGTCGAGGAACAGCACCGCGTTTTCGCGCTCGGCCTGTCGAAATATTTCCCTGATCGTCTTTTCCGTCATGCCGACGTACGGGCTCAGAATTTCGGAACAGGTTTTCAGATGCAGTTGCTTTCCCAGCAGTTCGGCCAGGTGGTGCGCAAAATGCGTCTTGCCCGTTCCGGGAGGGCCCTGCAGGAGGATGTTCAGGTTGTTCTGCCCAGCATCCTCCCGCCATTTCGAGGCGACGGCGAGGATCCGGTTCATGTCGGCCGCAGGTTCAATATTGATAGATGTAATATCAACGTGCTCGCCGGCACGGCTCCGGACGGATTCGCCGCCGGGGCGCGGCTCGGTGAACAGGCCCTGAGCCGTGAGGAGCTGTTCGATATACCTGACGAACTCTTTTTTCGTCATCCCCTGCTCCGGAAGGTTCGCCGCGTTCTTCAGGGCGGAGGTGATTCCCCCCGCGTCGACCGGATGCTCTCGGGAGAACCGCTCCAGATCGTCGCGCGAGAGGTACCGGGCCAGGCCGAATTTCTGGGCGGCCGTTTCCCAGATCATGAGACGGTCTTTCGGGGTTGTCCGCTCGTATCTGACCGCGTAGTCGAACCGGCGGCGCGTCGAGGGGTCGAGGCCGCTGAGGCTGTTCACGACCCAGAACTGCGGGCAGACGGCCGAGTCGAGCGCGTCGTTGGCGATCGCCTTTCCAACGGTCGAGCCGAACGAGCCGAACAGTGAACCGAGCAGGCCGTCCGGTCTTCCGCTTCCGATGAGGGCGTCGGCTTCGTCGATGAGAATCGCCCCGTCATCGTAGCTTCCGATGGAGTTCCGGCAGGCCACGAGCCCGCGCATCCGGAACATGCCGTTGGCGCCGGCCGTGTCGCCGTCATCGTTCCTGGTATTGGGCATCGAGGCAACTTCATACAAACTCAGGCCGAGCTCCCGGGCAAGCGCGTGGACGGTTTCGGTTTTCCCAGTTCCCGGAGGGCCGGCGAGAAGGATGTTCACCCCCGTTTTTGGCGATCGGTTGGCAAGAATCGTTCTGATCGCCTCCACGTCGGTCGGGGCGATCATCAGTTTCTCGAGAGGAAGCGCGGCGCCTTCGAATTTTTTGAAGTAACTGCTCGTGAGGCCGATTTTCCCCGTGCCGATCAGGAACTCGACGATTTCGTTTTTTGCCTCGCCCTCGCGATCGATGAAGCCGAGTTTCCTGATGAGGCTTTCGGAAGACGTCGCTTTCATCAGTTCGTGGCGCTTCAGGGTCGTGAGGTTCTGCAGTTTGACGGCCCAGTTGAAATAATTTCTCCGGCCTGACGGAACCGCGTCGCACAGCGATTCGAAGCGGTCGGAAATACGGTACAGAACGGCCATCGAGAGAAGCGTCGTCTCCGCGTCGCTGAGCCGGAAGGTCGATTGCACTTCGGCAAGTCTCTCGAGGAACCTCGTCGACCTGACCTTGATCGCCCCTTCGAGACGCTCGATCTCATCGCGAAATATGCCCAGAATTGTAGGAATCACTCTGTCCACATGGCTTGTGTAGTTATTCAGAAAATATTCCACGTCTTCAACATCCGGAACTTTTTCAAACATGCTTCGATACCTGGGATGGTTCTTCAATTCCTTTTCGTAGGGCATGAGAACCTCTCGAATCCGCTCGAATAATTCCTTGCGCCTGCGTTTCGGAATCAGCCCGATGATGACGGAGACACCCTGCCTCGTCATGATTCCTGAATATCGATTGATATAGTTGATAACAGACTGGAGAATGATCCTCTGGGCGCCCTTGTCCTGGACATCGATCATACTGCCATGCGTCATTTTCGGCATCGGGCCCTTCCTCCTTTCGAGCGTTCATTCATCACCCAGTGCTTCCAGCAACCCGGGCCATTTCTTTTCGATCTCCTCGAGAGCAGAGCACAAGGACCAATACCCGCTGAACAAGCCAACCCATTCCTCCTCAATCCAGAGGGAATTTTGATGCGGAGTCACTTGTATCGTCGTATAACCTGCCTTTCTGAGCCTGTTGACCATCATGTGTGCGGTTTTACACCGTGCAGTATGAATAATGATCATGGGACGATGACCGGCCTTCGATGCCGAAGTATCCAACCATTCCACGACATCCATGCCATCGCCGGGCCAGGGCATGGTTTCACCCGGGCGGTAGAGATCATAATCGAGGGAAATGAAGACGACGTCTGAGATGTTCGCTTTCAACCATTCGATGGCGGCGCGGGCTTCATGGAAATACACCGGCGTATATACCTGTCTCAAAGTCCCGAGGGCTTCGGTCATCCGCTCGATGCGGTCAGGGTCGTTTTCGACGATGCAAATGTATCCTGTCTTCCCTGAAGCTTCTGAGTTCTCTATCACCGGTTTCACCCCCTTCGAGGGTAGAGGTCCCGTGATTTCGACCAGGAATGCATCTCTCTTTGTATATTCGAAGATTCCAGAGCCAAATTTAACTGAAACAAAAGTTATTTTTTCACATCTCAGACCGGGCCTGCAACATGCACGGCATGGCAGATTGATGCTGCCTCGAATGTTGGGCAAAAAGCGGCACCCGTTTCCCTGACCATTCTCCCGAAAACATGGAGAAAAACCCTCGGCGGTCCGGCAGATGAATCAGCGCTCTACTGCGTAAACGTTGTTGGCGGCGGTGGCGTCATCGTTGCAGGTACAACATTGTCAGATCAGATTCCCTCTTCCACATCAGGCACACTTGCCAACAGCGACATCTGGATCGCCAGGCTCGACGATGGCGGAAACCTGATCTGGTCGAAACGCATCGGCGGCAGCGGCTCAGATAACTGCAGCGGGCTGATCGCTCTCGGAAACGAATATGTATTGGCCGGCGACTCAACATCGATGGACGGCAATCTGACGGGGTACAGCTCGGATAATGACCAGCACGCCATGCTCATGAAATTCGATGGCAACGGCAATGTCACCTCAGTTGTCGCTGGTCTCCACCCGGGGCAGGCAGGAGCAGGATTACCCGTTGGCACCAGCGATGCGCGCGGCGGCATCAGAAACACATCTGACGGCGGCTGTATAATGGCCGGAACGTGTTTTGATGGATCTTACAGATACGCCTGGGCAGTCAAATTCAATTCAGCCCTCGGCCAGGTGTGGGATGTTCGCATAACAGGGAACGGACCAGAAACTCTTGCCTATGATGTCGCGCAAAAGGCCGATGGAAACTACCTGCTGTGCGGATTTACCAATGACAAAAATGGAGATTTTTTCACAGGGACCCAGCCTGACGGATATTCCAACGACGGTTTTGTCGCCGAGATTTCAGCTCTGGGGGCGATATTGCAAACACGATGCTTTGGTGGAAGCGGATATGATTCCTGCACAGGGGTTGTTCCAATGCCCGATGGCGACTTCTATGTGATCGGCGATACAGGGTCAACAGACGGTTTCTGCCCACTACCTGAAACTCGTGGCGATGGAGACGTGATGGTATTCAGCGTAAGCGCTGATTTTGCCACCACGTCGACGCCTCTGTGCCTGGGAGGATCCGGCTACGACTCCGGTCTGCGCGGGCAATTGGCCGCTGACGGCGGACTGCTGTTCACAGGTCAAACAAGTTCAACCGATGGCGATGTCGTGGGAAACCATGGCTCCACCGCCGATTTTTGGTTCGGAAAGGTCAGTTCGGCCGGAAATCTGGAATGGCAGAAGTGTTTCGGCGGAACAGCCGATGACTTCCTATCAAGCTTCGTCTCGACAGCAGACGGCGGCTACCTGTTCAGCGGTTACGGCATGTCGACAGACGGCGACCTTGCCGGCACCGGCAATCAAACCGGTTCCAACGACTTCATCATCATCAGAGAAGCAGGTCTGCCAACTCCCTGAATTTCAGGCATACCAAATGTGCAGTCAGAATTATTCTAACCACTATTTCTGACTGCACATCAAAAACTCTTGTTGAGTCATGCAGATCGAAAACCATCCGTTCGCTCTGAGCTTATCGAAGAGCGAAAGTCTCTCGTGCTTCGACAGTCTCAGCACGAACGGGAAGGTGAAGTTGACCATTGTCTTGCAGGAATCGATAAAACACAGACAGGGATCTGATTACTCCCCGTTTTCATATCGCCAACAAAGAAACCCTCGTCAGATAATGCGGAGTTTCGGCGAGTCGACCTTCCGTTCCATCCGATCGATTTTCAGGCCAGACGCCGCCTGAACGCCCAGGCGTGAGCGACAATCGCCTCGAGATCGGCATATTCAGGGTTCCAGCCGAGGTCGCGTCTGGCGAGGCCGGCGTCCCCCACGAGAACCGGCGGATCGCCCGGCCGCCGTGCGCCGATGACGGAAGGGATATTCAGCCCCGTCACCCGCTCCGCCACCCTGATGACTTCGAGTATCGAATATCCCTTTCCGTTGCCGAGGTTGAATACGTTCACGGTTCCGCCGCGCCGCAGGTAGTCGAGTGCCCGCAGATGCGCGTCCGCAAGGTCGTTGACGTGAATATAGTCCCTGATACATGTCCCGTCCGGCGTCTCGTAGTCGTCGCCGAACACCGTCACATGCGCCCGCTTGCCGCGCGCGGCATCGAGAACGAGAGGGATGAGATGCGATTCAGGCTCGTGGCGCTCGCCGATCTCGGCATCGGGGTCGCCGCCGGCGGCGTTGAAATACCGCAGGGCCACGAACCGCAGCCCATGCGCCTGGGCGAAATCGCCCATCATCCGCTCCATCATCATTTTCGAGGAACCGTACGGATTGATCGGCCGCTGTTCGTGCATTTCGGGGATCGGGATCGTTCGAGGCACGCCGTATGTCGCGCACGTCGAGCTGAACACCAGGTCCTTCACCCCCGAGTCGCGCATCGCCTCGAGAAGGTTCAGACTGCCGACCACGTTGTTCCGGTAGTATTTTCCCGGATCAGTCATCGACTCGCCGACGAGGGAAAAGGCAGCGAAATGGATCACGGCCGACGGGGCGTATTCCCCGATCGCGCGATCGATTGCGGCCCTGTCGGCCAGGTCTCCCCGCACGAAGGGACCCCAGCGGACGTTTTCCTCGTAGCCGGTGACGAGGCTGTCGAACACGATCGGCGTAAACCCGCGCAGTTTCAGGATCTTGCATGTATGCGCACCGATATATCCGGCTCCGCCGACGACGAGAACACGCTTTTCTGCAGTCTGTGCTTCCATGGTTCAGATCTCAACGTTTGACCGGGCAGTTCTGCTGGCAGCTGCCCATGTCGATGACGCTGTTGTCGCCGATGTTTATCCGCTGGGAAAGCCCCGTCAGTTCGACCGAGTCGCCCACCAGCGAATTTTCGAGCATGACGTTCCGGAGCACGGAGTTCGCGTTTATGACGGAGTCTTTTATTATAGAATCTTCTATTTTACATCCGCCGGCTATCGAAACATGTGGCCCGATCACCGAATGGTGTACCTGCGCCGTCGGGTCGATCGCAACCGGCGGGATGATGACGCAGCCTTCGACACAGTAATGGCTCCGAGTCGAGTTTTCCAGCAGGTATCGGTTCGTCGCGAGGAGCGTCTCGGGCTTGCCGCAGTCGAGCCACTCGTCGATCTCGGGCGCGCCGAGTTTCATGCCGTCCGCGATCATCAGCTTGAAGACTTCGGGAAGATAATACTCGCCCTTCACCGTCAACTTGCGCTCGATCGCCGTGCGCAGGTATTTCATCAGGGCCATGCCGTCCTTCAGATAGTAGAGGCCGACCTGGGCGAGCTTGCTGACGGGGGTGTCGGGCTTTTCGACCATGTCGACGATCACACCGTCCTTCATGACGTTGACGCCGAACCGCTTGTAATCCTCGACTTCCTTCGAGTAGATAAGCCCGTCAAGCCCGTCGCAGAGACGAGGTATCCGGGTGAGATCCGTCACGAACAGCGTATCGTTGAACACCACCAACACCTCATCGCCCGCCTTGATGCGGGGTTCGGCGAGCCAGACCGCGTGGGCCGGCCCCAGCCGCTCGTTCTGAACGATGAACGATGCGTTCACCTTCGGATACTGCCTCCGCACGAACTCCTCGATGATGTCGCCGTTCTCATCGGTGATGAAGATGACTTCGTCGACCTTGATCCGGCCGAGACTCGCCATCACATGCTCGAGAACGGTCTTTCCGGCCACGCGAACCATCGATTTCGGTTTGGTGTGGGTATGCGGCCGAAGCCTCGTCCCTTTTCCGGCAACCGGCAGAACGATTTTCATCACGGCCTCCCAATCGATCTGTATTCGAAGCCGAGCGTTTTCATTCGCGCCGGCTCGTAGATGTTGCGCCCGTCGATGATGACGGGCTTTTTCAGCAGCGAGCGCATCCGTTCGAAATCCGGCCGCCGGAATTCGTTCCACTCCGTGACGACGACCAGGGCATCGGCCCCTTCGAGGGCATCGTAGCTTCGCTTCACGTAGGCGATGCGGTCTCCGAACGTTTTACGCGCCTCATCCATCGCTTCAGGGTCGTAGACGCGAACGGCCGCGCCCGCAGCAAGCAAGCTCTCGATCAAAACGATGGCCGGCGCCTCGCGCATGTCGTCCGTGTTCGGTTTGAACGCGAGGCCCCATACCGCGACCGTCCGCCCTTTGATCTGGCCGTCCAGGGTCTCCCGGAGTTTCGCGAACAGCACCTCTTTCTGGCGCTTGTTCACCGCCTCGACGGCCTCGAGGATTTCGAGTTTGTAGAAATTCGCGTTGCCGGTCCGCACAAGCGCCTGCACGTCTTTCGGGAAGCAACTGCCGCCGTAGCCTGCGCCGGGGAAGATGAACGAGTAGCCGATGCGCGAGTCGGAACCAATGCCGCGCCGCACGTTGTCGATGTTGGCGCCGACTTTTTCGCACAGGTTCGCGATGTCGTTCATGAACGAGATCTTCGTCGCCAGCATCGCGTTGGCAGCGTATTTCGTCATCTCGGCCGATCGGACATCCATGATCAGGATGGGCTTTTCCGTCCTGACGAACGGGGCATACAGTTCTTTCATCAGTTCCGCCGTGCGGGGGTCGTCACAACCGACGACGACGCGGTCGGGCTTCATGAAGTCATCGATCGCGTTTCCTTCCTTCAGGAACTCGGGGTTGCTCACCACGTCGAACGGCACGTTCTCGCCGCGCCGCGCCAGTTCCTCGGCAATGACCTTCCTGACCAGATCGCCCGTTCCAACCGGCACGGTCGACTTGTCGACGATGATCTTGAAGCTCTTCATGTGGCGCCCGATATCGCGCGCCGCATTGAGAACATAGGTGAGATCCGCCGAGCCATCCTCGCCCGGAGGTGTACCGACAGCTATAAAAAGCATCAGGGAAGCCTCGACGGCCTCCTCGATCCTCGTCGTGAAATGCAGCCGTTCTTCGGCCTTGTTCCGCTTGACAAGCTCGTCGAGGCCGGGCTCGTAAATAGGGATCTCCCCACGATTCAGCCGCTCGACCTTTTCCGCGTTGATGTCGACGCAGATGACGTCGTTGCCCGACTCCGCAAAGCAGGTTCCCGTGACAAGGCCAACATACCCGGTGCCGATCATGCCGATCTTCATGGTTTCAGAGGTTCCCTTCCGTGAATGAGCTGTTGAATACTTCTCGTGAGAGTGCCATAATACTACAAACGTCACAGATGATAAAAACACTCGATCGCTACATTTTCAGCCAGCTCGTCGGGCCGTTCCTGTTCGGCTTTTTCATGTTCGTGGTCGTGATCGCCATCGATCCCTTGATGTCGGCACTCCAGAACATCGTGAACGAGAACGTTCCCGCCACGACCGTCATCCGGTGGTTCCTCTACCGCATGCCGCAGGACATGATGTTCACCTTCCCCATGTCCGTGCTGCTCTCGAGCCTGCTCGTGTTCGGCCGCATGTCGAAAGACTCGGAAACCACCGCGATGCGGGCCGGCGGCATCAATTTCTACCGCATCATGGTGCCGGTCATCGTGTTCGCCCTGACCATCACGGGCATCAGTATCGTCTTCAACGAGCTCGTCGTTCCGTATTCGAATCGCCGCGCCAACGAGATTCGCCGCGGCGAGATCATGCGGCTTGTCGACCCCGAAGCGACTGAGAACTCGATCATGCGCGCATCAGACGGCGGTTTCGTCTACGCGCGAAAGGTGTTCGAAGCGGCGGGAACGATGGAAAAGGTTCTCGTCGAGTATTACGACGCCGGCGTGCTCGTCAGGCGGCTCTCCGCAACGAGCGCGCGCTGGCTCGGCACGCACTGGCTGCTGAACGGGGTCGTCGACCAGCGGTACCGCGACGGCCGCCCCGCCTCCACGACGACGATTCTCGAGATGCCCGTGACCGGCATCAGGGAAACGCCGGCCGACTTTGCGCGCCAGAGCAAACGCCCGAACGAGATGAGCTACAGCGAGCTCAGCAAGCGCATCGAGACGTACGAACGAACCCAGTTCATGGAAACGACGGAACTGAAAGTCGATCTCGCGATGAAGACGTCGCTTCCGTTCGCAAGCTTCTTCTTTGCGATCATCGGCGCCAGTTTCGGCCTGACAAGTTACCGCAGTGGCGCGTTCATCGGCTTTGGCGTGGCGATCATGATCATCTTCATCTATTACGTGCTGATGAGCATCTCGACCGCCCTCGGCAAATCGGGAGTGCTTCCGGTCCTGCTTTCAGCCTGGATGCAGAATATCATCTTCGCCATCGTCGGATCGTATCTCGTTTCCAAGATCAATGCCTGATCCGCGCACATCCACCGTCAGACCGGTCCGACAGATGACTTTTCGGACACTCCTCGCCTGCCTTCTGCTGCTCCTGACACTCCCCTCTGCGGGCCGCGCAGCCTGGCCGCCGGATATCCAGCTGATCGTCACGGGGAATCTCGCTGGCAACATCGCGTCCCTGACGGAAGACGGGAAAATCACGCCGGCCGAGTGCTGGAGCGTACAGGAACTGGTCCGAAAACTCCGCCTCGCGCGCCACACATCTTCTCTCGTCATTGGCGTCGGCAATGATGCGGATTTTCGCTCGCCCGTAACGGTCGCCGGCAGAGGGTCGGTCGAGCGCGCCTGGGCGAACACCACCGGCATCGACGTTCTCGCCCTCGGCCCGGCCGATCTCGCCGCCTGCGGGAACGAGCACTCCATCCCTGGCGACCTGCTCAGGCGCATCTGGACGAATGTCTCGACCGCCGAGGGCGACCAGGTTTTTCCCGGCTGGAAGCGAACACGGATTTCGAATCGAAGCATCACGGTCGCGTCGCTCATCAGCCGCTCCCGCCTTGCAGACGTCCCCCTTTCCCGCTGGCGGAAGCTGGTCGTCGAGCCGCCTCTCCATGCGTTGCATCGCATGCGGGCCCAAGCCCCCGATTCCGACCTGAAGGTTCTCATCTGCCATCTCGATGACGTCGATTTTGCAGACCTCTCCGGAGCTGCCCGCACCGATGAACTGCTGCTCCGGGTTTCTCCCGAAGCAGGCACGAACGAACGCCCGGCCGGCTTCGAAACGCCGTCGACAGGACCGGAATCGTATGTGGTCGGGAACGGCAGCCGCTCGCTTCTCGTCATCCGCAGATATTCGGCCGAAGGCGGCCGGACCGACGTCGAGGTGCGACGCCTCCCTCTTGGGAAGATGCGTTCGCCGGGCGTCTCTCCCGCCCTGTCGTCACTGATATCGACGCTTCATCGGCCTCTCCGCGTCATCAACGCCCTCGAATATTCCGATCCGCCGCCTTACGAGCCGCGGGCGGATGCCCATGCAGCGATCGTCCGGCGGGCCATCCGGGCCGACATCGGGCTCACTGCGCATGCAGCCGGTTCATCGTGGTTTCGCGACCGCGTCATCACGCCGCTGTCGGTTTTTTCCGCCTTCGAAAACAAAAGGCTCCGTCTGTACAACCTTCCCGGCTCAGCCGTTCGTCAGTTGTTTTTCAGGCTTCTGCATGGTAGCTTTCCAAGAAGAATCGGCTCCGACGGGATCGTTCTCTCCCTTTCAACGGGCATGCCGAAGAACCTCGTCATCAACGGGCAACCCCTCGATGAGCGAGGAGTGTACAAGGTCGCCGTTTCCGAAGATCTGTTCGACGATCCGTCCGTTGTATCCATTCTGGGAGGAAACGATATCTCCGGAAGCCGTGGTATGACGCTCTGGGACGCCTGGATCGGCGAACTTCCGGAGCTCTCCCGACCGTTCGAACTCGTACGATGACAAGGACGCACGATGACTCACACGCCCCTTCTGAAACTTACTCCGCCGGCGGTTCTTGCATGCATCCTGCTGCTCATGCTTTCCATGCCTGTCGCAGGGGCTGACACCGCCATGCCGGATCCTTCCACCCCTTCTTCCCTTCTCGCATCGGCGACCGTTCCCACGGCAACCTGCTCTGAAAAACTCGCAAGCTGGACGCCGGACCCAGCCGTGACAGCCGAGCTCGCCTCTTCCCCCCAGTTGCTGAAACAGAAACTCGAAGAAGCGATGCGCGTCGTCGTGAAAAATCCAAAGCTGCTCGACATCCGGATCGTGGAATATTCGCCAGACTATACAAATCGCGGGCGCCTCAAGCAGGTGGTCGTCAATACCGAAGGCGGAGAGATCGACGGGCTGATTCTCCACCGGGCATCGTTCGACTTTGATGACGTCCAGCTCGATACGACCAAGCTGGTTCGCGAGGCGAAAATCGACACGATCGCGGTCTGCAACATCGATATGGACGTGCTCATCCTCGAATCCGACCTGAACGCCTACCTGGGCGAGAAAGCTCGCAACATCAAGGTTGACAACCCGCGAGTCGAGCTTGCGACCGGCCAGCTCATCCTCTCGGGCTCGACGAAATACTCGCTGGTCAAAGTGAACTTCTGGGCCAACGGCAACTTCGAAGTGCGCAATTCCCAGCAGATCTGGTTCCACGCGAGAAAGTTGAAACTCAACAGCATGAGCATGCCGCGCGCATTCGTCGGCACTATCATCAAGCGCATCAACCCGGTGCTAAATCTGGAAAAGTTCCCCTTCCGTTTGAATCTGAAGGAAATTCGCATCGAGAAGGGCGCGCTTCACTTCATCAGCACCCGCAAGGGCGATTGACGAAGCCGCAGGAACCGTTTGCGGCATGAAGCTGCCCCTGAGAGGAGGCCCGCCATGCCGTCGTTTCACGATCGTTCCACCCGCGGACTGACCGTTTTTCTTCTCGCCCTCGTCTGCATCGCCGCGCTTTCTCTCGCCGGCCACGCCGACGTCGAGCGGATCGCGCCCCCGCAGCGCGGAATCACCGTCGAAGTCATCGGCGACGAGCGCGGCACCCTGTCGCTGTTCTCAACCGGCGGTGGCTGGTGGGAACGCAGTCGCTCGCCGTCGTATTTCGTCGAAGCCATGCGCGGTGAGCGCTACCGCCTGCGCGTTCGCAACGACTCCGGACGCCGGGTCGGCCTGGTCATCGCCGTCGACGGGCGGAACATCATCACCGGTGACCGGTCGTATCTTCGCCCGTCGGAAGGGATGTACATCCTCAACCCCTGGTCGGCAGGCGAGTTTTCCGGCTGGCGCACCTCGACCCGGAACGTTGCGCGGTTCTATTTCACCGACGAGCAGGATTCGTATGCCGGCAGATGGGGCGATTATTCCCAGATGGGCTTCATCAACATCGCCGTTTTCGACGAGCAGCGGCCGATTCGTTATGAAGAACGGCTCTCGATGAAGGACAGCGGCGCGGCGCCTGCCCCTCGCTCCTCGTCAAAGATCGCCCCCGACCGGATGCACGAATCGTCAGAAGCAGGCACGGGCTACGGCGAGCGCGAGTATTCCCCGGTGGAAACAACCACCTTCGACCCGGAGCCGTTCGCCCGGGAGCGGATTTCCATCCGCTACGAGTGGCCCGAGAAGATTCGCCGCTATCACGTTCCTCCAGAGGATGACGACTCGAGGGATTTCTCCCCGCCGCCGCCCCGCCGGTGACCTCCGATGAAAAATCACTCTCGATGCCGCTTTCTTCTCTCGGTGCTGTGCCTGTTCCTTCTGAATGCGTCGGTCGCCGGTCTGCACGCGGCTTCGCGTATTCCAGGGCCACTGCCTCTCGAGAGGTTTGTCGAATCGGCGATGCTGCAGACGCAGCTCACGCTGTTTTACGATCCGTCCTACGTCAAACTCTCCTACCCGGGCGGTGACGTCCCGATCGAGCGGGGAGTCTGCACCGACGTGATCATCAGGGCATTCCGGGCCGTCGGCGTCGATCTCCAGAAACTCGTCCACGGGGACATGAAACGGCATTTCAGCCGCTACCCGAAACGCTGGGGCCTGACCAGACCAGATTCCAACATCGATCACCGAAGGGTTCCAAACCTGGAAACCTTTTTTTCGCGCCAGGGCATGAGGATCGCTGACCTTTCGCCGTCCTCTTTCCGGAAGGGCGATCTGGTCGTCTGGAAACTCCCTGGTGGACTTCCGCATATCGGCATCGTCGCCACCGAGCCTGCCAGCGGCTCGTCACGCCCCCTCTGTGTTCACAACGTCGGGGCCGGCACGCGGCTCGAGGACGTACTCATCGAGTGGCCGATCACGGCGCATTTCCGTTGCGACTTCAAATAAATGAATCAATATATATTTTTATGCACGCACAAGCAGCCGACCGAAACACGGTTTCCGTACTTGCCAACAAAAACCGTTTCTGATAAACGGATAGAGAAGGACGGCCTGCCGGCCGGTTCCAAAATCTTATCGCATTCACCTCAGGAGGGAGTATGAAGAAATTGTTGTCGCTGGCCCTGGTGGCCATCATGGTTCTTGGCTTCTGCGCCGCCGCCACGGCCGCCGATGATCTGAAGGGCCGCATGGAAGAACTGCGCTCGATCCGCACCCAGATCTGGACGCTCATTTCCAAGCCGATGCCCACGGCCGAAGATCGTGCCCAGCTCGAGTCCCTCAAGCAGGAATACGAGGCGAAGCGCTGGTCCGGAGCTGCTCCCGTCGCCGCTCAGGAAGAACCCGCCCCCGCCGCCGTCGAAGGTGACAAGGCTTCCGCCTGCGCCGCCTGCCCCTCCGTCGACAAGCCCTGCCAGCCGGCCGGCGACGAGGCGAAGTCCGTCTGCCCGTGCGGCTGCCCCTGCTGCAAGGACGTTGTCTGCTCTGCAGACAAGCCCTGCTGCTGCCCATGTCCCTGCAAGGCCGGCGCACCCTGCGCCAAGATGGAAAAATGCGGCTCCTGCAAGGAATGCCCCAAAGCCAAACTGAAAAAGTGCGAGAAGTGCAGGAAATCCTGCAAAAAGCACGGCAGGAAACACGGGAAGATGTTTGGCAAGAAGCATGGTTGCAAGAAGTTCGAGAGCAAGAAGAGTGAGTGCGCCGGTTCCACCTGCACTCCCGAAACTGGCAACTGATCGGCAACTTCCAGTCTGAACGCAAACCGCGGGGTCATCGACCCCGCGGTTTGTTGCATTCATCCGCTATTCGACGTGCTCGAAATACGCGTTCACCTTCGCAGCCATGATGAAATCGTTCTCATGCAGACCTTTGATTTTCGCCGTTTTGAAGACAACGATGCAGAATCCCCATCCGATGGTGATGACGGGATGATGCCCCTCCCTCTCGGCCAGCTCACCTGTTTTCACGGCGAACGACATGGCCTTGATGAAGTTTTTGAACGGAAATCGTCGGTGAATGGATAGTCCGTCCTCCGACAACTGCCACCCCGGTGTCTGTGCAAGAAATGCCTGCGCGGTCTCGCGCGACAGCGGCTCAATCCCGCCTTGGCAGGGAACGCAGCTTTGTTCCGTCAGCCCCATTTCCGCTCTTTTCCTCCCATCCCTCGTCTAGATGCTCATCATGCGATCCAGCGCTTCGCGTGCATACCCTCGGATCACATCGGCAACCCGCACGACATTGAATTCTCCCGGACGGCTCAGCACCCAAGCCATATCCTGAAGACTGTTGCGGAACATGTTCGGGCACCTCGAGAGAGCCAGTGGCTTCAACCTGAGATGCGAATGCTCTTTCGCCAGGCGCTCCACGAGACTGATCTCGGTCCCGATCACGAAGGAATCGCCGGGCGCGGCGGCCTCGATCCGTTTGATGATCCACGACGTCGATCCGGCGCCGTCCGATGCTTCGACAACGTCGCGCTCGCACTCGAGATGCACCAGTATCTGTGCGCCGGGGAGATCGCGCCGGGCATCGGCAACCTGTTCCGCGGTGAAGCGGGTGTGAACGTGGCAGTGGCCGTTCCAAAGCAGGATTCTCGCCTTTTTCAGGCTGTCAGCCGTGTTGTCGCCCAGCGGTTGATAGGGCTTCCAGAGAAGGATTTCTTCGTCTTTCATCCCCGCCGAACGTGCGACGTTACCACCCAGATTCCGGTCGGGCAGGAAGAAGAGCCTCGAACGGCGCTCGAGGGCCCATGCGACGATGCGGGCCGCATTCGAGGAGGTGCAGACCGTGCCTCCGTGACGACCGCAGAACGCCTTGATCTCAGCGCTGGAGTTCACATACGTGACCGGGATCACTTCGTTTTCGACGTCCATCACGCCCGACAACTGCTTCCAGGCGTCCTCCACCTCGCCGATGGAGGCCATATCAGCCATGGGGCAGCCGGCGTCCGCATCGGGCAGGATGACCGTCTGCGAGGGAGACGTGAGAATGTCGGCGGTCTCGGCCATGAAATGGACACCGGCAAATAGAATCAGCCGGGCTGTCGTCGCAGCCGCAGCGCGAGCCAGTTCGAGCGAGTCACCGCGATGGTCGGCAAGTTCGATGACGCCGTCGCTCTGGTAATGATGTCCGAGAATGAGGAGATCCGGGCCGAGATCCCGCCTGCACGCACGTATGCATTCGACAGCTTCGGCATCCGTCATCGATCGGAAACGTTCTGGAAGTTCCTGCATCTCTCACCGCCGCGTGATGATTCCATCAGAGCCCTTACCATACCCCAAGGACACCGGAGGGTCAATGAGCGCTATTCTCGATGATACCAGTCCTGACACCGGTGGCAAGGCGATCCCTCTGACAGAATCAGATCGAGATGTTCGCGCCTGAAGCGGCGCCATACGTCACCGTTCCAAGCCTCTTCGAAAGACGCCATGGTTTCAAGATCTCCCCAGCCATGGACCCCTTCTATATCATACGGACAACGCGCGATCCTTCCATCCTGGAGAATATGTATTCCAAGCAGGGCATGCAGGCAGGGTCGCCTGTTCAGGGGCGTGTAGCGCACCGTTCCAGCATACTCCACGTCTCCCAGATATTCTGCGGCACCGAGAACCTGAAACCACTGCACCTTCTGCGGCGGTGCATCGGTCGGCCACACGAAAAAGTTTTTCCGGAAAACCGGGGTACAGACCTGTTTCCAGTATGCGATGAACGGGCCGGCCGCCGCCTCGTTCTCTCGATGCTTCAGGAAGGAAACGCCGATTTCCGGCCTGCGCTCAGGCACTTCGGCCTTTCTGGCAGCCTCGGCCGCAAGAAAACGCTCGACCGCTTCCCATGAACATCCCGGCCGCACGGCATAAAAATGCTCCGCGTCGAGTGCATCAACACTGATCCTGACGAGGTCGACATGTTCCCAGGGAAATGCGTCGGGCTGTCCTGTGTTAAGCGAGGTATGAAGGGTGACATGCCGTTCTTTCACCAGCTCCGCCATGGGGCCCAGGGCAGGATTCGCAAGCGGTTCACCCATTCCGGAAAACACCCACCTCAGTCCTTCGACATGTTTTATTTTACTTAATATTATTTCAAACAATTTCAGTGACATGAGTTCGCGCGGCCGGCGAAGATGCGGCTGGGGGCAATGCAAGCAGGATCCGCCACAGACGCTCGACGGCTCCACCCACGCGGTCATCGGCCCGCAATCGAGGTATGCCTCCTCCCAGCCGGACGAAGAGATCCAGTCGGTATACTCGAAGCCGGGGGTTGCGAATGCATCGCCGCCTCGCGCGGCGAGGGTATGTGAAACCCGCTCGCAGGCGAGACGGAGATCGGCCGGCAGCCGCGGTCTGTGCCGGGGAGCGTGATACTCGCCAATCCTGAACGGATACAGAGGCTCTCTCAATGCCCAGGCCAGGCCGCCCCACGTCGCCATGATGTCCGGGTGACTCGCCTGAAGGCCGGCCACAAGCGTCGTTTCGAAAACCGCCCAGCCCGCCCCTGAGACTCTGTCCTCCGAAAACGTGGCATCGAAACCTTCCCTCGCATGCAGGTGTAGACTCTCGACGATGCCACGGCGGTCCACCAGCAGATTTTCGAGCGGAACGAGAACCAGCCTATCCCAACGACGTTTCGCGGCCGTTGCCGCGATGGGTGTCCCCGCCCAGGTGTCCGTGCCCATGTCACTCTCGAGCTGCCAGCGTTCCTGAGTGGCTGACCACGGCTTCACCTTCAGAACGGACGAGTCGTAGCGCTCGACGCCGGTGCGAAGGGCAACGGCCTGCTCCGCGAGCGGCTCCATGCCGGCGCCGGACGGGGCCAGCAGGACGATCTCGTCGATTCCCGGGATGTTCCCCAGCCGCCTCGTCATGATCTCGAGGGGGGTTCCATGAGAGCCGATTTTCCGGTCCAGCCGCCAGGCCGGCCGGTATCGGGGCTTTCGATCATCGACGAACAGGATTATGCCGGTCCGCACATCCGCTTCACTTTCTATATTTAATACTATTTACAAACGATGGAGCAAGACCGGGAAAGCCGGCGTTTTTGATACCGGCTTTCCGGCCGCACATCTCGAGAATTTCTGTTTGGAAAAAGCCAATTTCACGTTTCCATGCACGCTGAGCCTGTCGAAACACGAGAGGTTCTCGCCCTTCGACAAGCTCACGTCGAACGAGTGGTTTTCATGATACAGGACTCACAAACGTTGTGCCCGCGCCAATCACCTGGGATATACTCATGCGTACAGATCCAGGACGCCCCCCTTGCCTTCCGCTTCCGCAGCGGACACCTTGTTCGACACGGCCGCACCGATCAACTTTTTGACCAGGTCGATCGACTGTTCTTGCTGGTCCTCCAACATCTTCATGACGTCGGCAAGCTGGGACCCGCCACCTACTCCACTCACACCGGACATACGCCCCACCCCCTTTCGCCGGGCTTCAGACGGCGACATTCAGCCGCGGTCTGGGCGGCTGTTGCGGCGTGGTCGGATTCTTGGCGTTGAGCTTCATCGCCTCCGCCCACGTGTTCCGAAGATCTTCGATCAGAGGCTTCACCTGCCTCATGGGTTCGGGAATCTTCTTGAGATTGCTGTCCGTCAGCTTCTCGAGGAAAAACAGGTACAGCCGTTCCAGGTTGGTTGCGATCTCTCCGCCCTTTTCCTTGTCGAGCGAGGTCATCAGTTCCGTGATGATTGCCTGCACACGCAGCAGGGAGTTGCTGATCTGTTCGTTGTTTTTTGCCGCGAAGGCGTCTTCCGCCTGGGCGATAAAGCGCAAGGCCCCATCGTACAGCATCAGAATCAGCGCTTCGGGCGAAGCGGTGTCTATTTGTGTCTTGCGATATGAATCCTGCTGGCTATTCTGCATCATCAGCGCATTACCAGCCTTTCCTGGCCAGCGTCCCGAGAGGGAGATGAAAGGGACCGGATTGCGGTTTCCATCAGGGGATACTGGTATTCGTGAAACTTCGTCACCGACTCGAGGAAGAGCCCGATTTCCTCGATCCAGGCCAGCGTCTTCGCCGTTTCATCGGCCCGCAGCCGCTTGAGCTCGAGCGCATGCCGGTTGACAAATCTGGTCTGATGAACCGCATACCAGCCATAGATCGTCATATCATCGAGAAGATGGTCGTGCAATTCGAGCAGTTCACGGTATTGGACGAGTGCCGGCCCCGTCAGCGCCGAAGGCTGCACGTCGCGAGAAATGCCTCCGGAAAGCTTCCTGCAGAGAGCTGCACCCCGGCGGACGTCGTCCTGCTGCCGCCTCAACACATTCATCAACTCCTCGAGGCGGGCAATCATGCCGGGAACATCGACATTGACCGGCTTTTCAACGACCTCCCGCATGATCCCGGCGATCGGGACACCCTTGTCCGCATACATGCTCACGACATCCGTCAGCGTCATGCAAGCCACGTGGCGATTCACCACCCCACCCTCCGTGGCATTGATGACCTTTGCGGTTGTCTGCCGGAACTGGTCCTCGAACCAGGCGCGATACATGTGCATGTTCTGGTCGGTGAAGAGCACCGTGCCGTCCGACATCGCGATCCGATGGGTGCCACGGGTCTGGATGTAATCGACCGTCTCGTGCTCAAGCGAGGTATACGGATGCACCCGGTCGTAGAAGATGTCGTCCGAATACGAGCCGCGGGCGTAGAGCTTGCCGTCCTGAAACGACAGGTCGAGTCCGACAAAAACGATGGGATCGCAGCCGCAGCTCCGCGCGAGGTCGAACGCCGTCGTCGCAATCGAGCCCCAGCAGACGACTTTTCCGGTCGGCTCGCGGAACGGTTCGGTCAGCGTCTGCAGACCTCCGCCGAACGTCATGGCCATCTTCGGCCCCCGGAACTGTTCGAGAATATCCGGGTGCGTCATCGGTTCAACGGCCAGGACGACCCCGGTTTCGTTCTCGACCCCGACGAAATCGAGCGAGTTCAGGTAGCTCGGATCGGCGGCCAATACAATATGAGGCCGTATATTTCTTGCCACGAGCTGGCGAAACGAGGTGTCGACGGCAATGACCAGGAAACGGTCACGGATCTCGGCAAGCAGCGCGGCATTCTTTTCGAGCGACGGGCCGGCAGCGACGATGACGGCAGGCACGCCGGCGAACCGCCCGAACATCCGCCCCACACCCGGCAGCGTCAGGGCTGCCCGGAGATTGGCGAACGAGTTCGAATGGAACTCGTTTCCGGTGTGCATCAGCGTGACGAGGTTGCCCTTGGAGCGGTTCGCGAGGTACAACACCTTTTCCTTGAGACGTTCGAAATACCCGTGAAAGCGGGCCAGCGACGGCGGATGCTCGACGATGGCCAGCGCATCGAGGCTGACCCAGTCGAGGCCCATCGCCCACCGGTCGCCGAACTCATCCGGCGTCATTCCGACGCACCACTCGACTCTCGGATCGTTCAGTGCGGACCGCATGTCTCGGCTTGCCAGGGCCCGTAGAAAGACCTGCGGATCGGGTTCGACGACGTATACCTGACGCGCGACCCCGGGGCCGGCGAGGCTCGCCAGGACGATGTCGATCAGGTAGCCCAGCCCAGCGCCCAGGATCATGACATTCGTGTGCTGAGACTGCAGCGCAGATTTCACCTGGCGCGCAGCTTCCGCGAGAGGGTCATACCGACTGTGATACGAAAAGGTCTTTCCCCCGGCCGCAATGGTCAGTGTAGGTAACCCCGTTCGGGCCGGTTCCACCTGGTAGGAGACATCGGATGGCGTAACGGCATGCTGTTGCGCCACCCCGACCAGATGCGGATGGTGCAACAGCGCTTGCAGGTTTGCCTTTAGGAACGGCGATTCCATCTTGCTCCTTCTACGCCCGAGGGTACGGCTCAGCAGAGTCTAGCCGGCATCCCCTGCGTCGTTCTTCCCGGGCATCAGGCTCCTGAGCTCGTCGAACAATTCGCGTGCTCGAGCGGTAATCGGCGGAATTTCGTATTCGAGAATGTCCGCCAGCCCCACCCAGTCGTTGTTTTCATGCGCTTTCTGCAAGGCGGTCATCTGGACCGCGAGCTGTTCCATCAGCTGCGCGCGACTCGACTCGATCGACCGTTCGCTCATCTCGGGGGCAAATCCGACAGCCAGATTTTTCAGAATCGAGGAAAGCCACTCGAGACCGTCCCGCGTTTCGAGCTGCCGCTCCATGGCCTCCTTGATCTTCCCGATCCGGAGATCCGATGCGACGCTCAGAGCCCGCTCGCCGATGAAATCGAAGACGTCGGGGCCTTCCT